>JBBQSW010000051.1:0-13712 GCA_038213575.1 Chitinophagales bacterium
TATCCACTCAAGGCGAATGTGGAGGTTGTAAGTTTGGTATCTTTTTTACAAAACCATTTGCCCAAACTATTGGGGAAGTAGCAGTTTTCAAGATAAAAAGTTTCCCATTGGCAAATTGAATGGTGCAGATAAAAACGGGCATCCCGCTCCATGCGAAATGCCCGTATTGTTTTACCTGCCAACTCAAGTTGGCAACTACTTCCCCTTCAAATATTCCTCCACCAACTGCTTGTAATAAGGCTTCAAAGCAGGGCTCACCGTTCGGAACTGCTCCACCTCGGCACGGCGTTTTTTCAAATATTCTTCCAGTGCGGGCGGCATTTTCGGCTGTTGCTGACGAGCTACTTCTGCTTCGCGTTGTTCATCTTGTTCCCGCTCGCGCTCCGCTTTTTCATGTTCGAGCAGGCGGGTCAGAATTTGCTCCTGGCGCTTGAGCATATCGTTGTTGAGTTTTTTATTGACGAGGTCTATCTCGATTTTGTTCATCTCGTCCATGATGTCGTCGAGGGCTTTTTCGCCTTTGCCTTGCTCTTGTTTTTCTTTTTGTAGTTTGCGGAGTGCATCGCGCAGGGCCGCTTGTTTGGCGGCGAGCTGGGCAAATTCTTTGCTGTTGCTAGGATCCGTACCGCCACCACCGCCGCCGCCGCCGGGATTGTCTTTGCCACCTTTCTCCTTGCCCTTGCCATCCTTTTGTTTCTCGAGACGCTCCTTGAGGTCCTTCATGATTTTGTTGACGTCCTCCTGGCCTTTGCTCATCTTGTCTTTGGGCTCGCCGTCGCCTTTGCCCTTGCCTTTTCCTTTGCCCTTGCCTTTGCCGGGTTTGTCGCAACTTTGGCTACCCGGCATACTGGAGGCCATTTGTTCCTGCATCTGCTGCATGGACTCGGCAAGTAACAGCGCGAGGTCGTTCAGCCCTTTCATGGTGCGGTGCTGGTATTCGTTGGCGGTGTTGGTGCGGCGCTCTTCGAGTTCGTCAAGGCTGTTTTTCAGGTTGGATTTTATTTCCGTTACCTTCTCGGTGATGATGCCCTCCAATTGGAACTGGCGTGTGGCGAGCGCTTGAAGGCTGTCTTCCACGAGTTTGAAATCATCTTTGATTTTGTACTGCTGTTGGGCAAGTTCAACATAACGCGGGGTATTGGGCGTGGTGGTTTCCACGTCCTTTTTGTTCTGCTCCTGCGCAAACGAGAGGCCGACGAGGTTCTCCAACAATTGGCGGATGGTTTTGAGGTCTTCCTCCATTTGTTCTTGCTCGCCGCTTTCCTTGCCCTGTTTCATTTTGTTGGCCATCTCCTTCATCTTGTTGGCCGCCGACTTCTGCTTTTTACCCGCCTTTTTGTTGTCTTTTTTGTTGATATTTTCTTTCGCCTCTTTCTGCTCTTGCTTCGCATCGTTCATTTCTTGTTTGTTGTCCTCTATTTTCTCCGGGCGTTTCAAATCCTCATTCTTCTTCAAAAGCTCCTCCATCTTTTTGTCTAATTCCTCCAGCTTCTCGTTGAGGCTCTGTTGTTCCTTTTCCAGTTCTTCGGTGCCTTTTTTCTCCTCCTCGGTCTCTTTGGCGAGTTCTTCTTGTTTTTTGGCAAGTTCTTCCAATTGTTCTATTTGCTGGTCAAGCAATTGCTCCACTTCGAGTTGTTTGTAGAGTTCTTCAAGGCGCTCCAGTTCTTTGTTGAGTTCCTCATTGCTCAACTGCATGTCTTCCATTTTCTCCAACATCTCGTCTTTGTTCTGCTCTTCGAGGAGTTTTTGGATATCTTCGAGGAGTTTTTTCATCTCATCGTTCATGGTTTCCTCGAACAACTTTTCCAACTTCTCCTGTTTTTCCTGCAACTCCTCATTTTGTTGGTTAAATTCTTTTTGCTGCTGTTTGTTATCGTCAAAAGTTTGTTTGGCCTGCTCCATCTGCTGTTGGAGTTGCTTTTGGCGTTCCATCAGTTTTTCCATTTCCTTGCGGGTCTGCCAATCCAGCTCTTTCTTTTGCAGCACCTTTTCGCGGAGTTTTTTCAGGTCTTCTTGAATTTTCAGGCTTTCTTTCAGTGCTTTTTCAAGGTCTTTTTTGATTTCCTCGGAGTTGTCGGCCTGTTGTTTGCGGAACTCGTCGAGTGTGGGCATTTTATAGGTCATGAGACCGGTGCGGGCACTTTTGGAGCCGTTTACGCCGTCGTTGTCGAATACTTCAAAGTAGTATTGCACCTCATCGCCGGGCTCCAGATTGAGGTTGCTGATGTCCCAAGCGTAGTCATATTGAGATTGCTTACCTTTTGGGTTCCCAATTTTACTGCTATTCATCGGCAATTGCCCGCCTTTTGCTTTTTTGATCTGGTAGTTGAACGTGAGGTTTTGAATCCCATAATCATCCGATGCGTCGCCGGCAAAAAAGGCGAGGCGCAGGTTGGTGCTGTCTTTGAACTCGTCTACCGTAATCTGCGGGTGCAAATCAGGGATGACCGTAATGGTATAGGCTACCGAATCAGCGCCTTGCAGGATTGAATTGCTCAGATAAAGTTTGTAGGTCTCGTCTTTGAGGGCTCGGCGGCGGAATTGGAACAGTTCGTCGTCGAAACGCTTGGCTTCCTCTCCGGTATTCGAGCCAAAGCGAAGTTGCAGATTATCCGTGTTTTGTGCATTGAACACCCAACCAATGTCGGTGCCCTGCGGGACCACGAGGTCGCCCACGTTGGAAAGTTCCTCATTTGCACGACCGATATAGGCGGGGAAATTGAGTTTGGTGTTGAACGACAGGATGTTCGGCTTGCGCAACACGTTCAGAGTATAGTCACGGCTCTCCACACCTGCAGAGAACAATTTGAATTCGGTGTCTTTCTGAACGTTTGTAAATTTGTAGGAAAACTCGTTGGCTGCGTTCTTTTCTAGGCGGTATTGCACATTTCCGAGCGAAATAAACACCTCGTTGGGCAGAACGGTGCCATCCACTTTCACGTTCAGCACAAAGTCGGAAAATTGGACGGCGCGGAGTGAGTCCGGGTTGATCAAAAACTTGAAAGGGGCAGGTTTTTCATATTTAGTGCCACTGTTCCAAAGCCGCATCGTGCCTTCGCGCAGGATGTTGGGGGCACCCAGGAGCAGGAACAAAAGCAACATAACAGGCGGAAGGGCGTAGCGCAGGTATTTGCGGTTTTTGCCCAGATCAATAGCTGCCTGAAACGGTACGATACGTATTTCCTCGCTCTTCTGATTGATGCTCGCGTTGATCAGTTCAGCATAAATAGCATTGTTGCTCTGCTGCTTCAACTGCAAGATATTCAACAACTTGTCTTTCACGTTGCTGAAGTGTTCGCCGATGATGCTGGCCGCTTTTTCGTGGCTGATAACTTTTCCCAAGTGGAAATAGTGCATGAGCGGCAGGGCCACCCATTGCCACACGGTCACCGCGCTCAGGCCCAAGAAACCCCACAGCAACCCGGTGCGAATGCCTGTGCTGAAGTAGAAATAGTACTCCGCCACGTTGAGCAGGATGAACAGGCCCAGCACCACGCCCACGGTATAAAGGGCGCCACGAAGGAGCTGGTTGATGTAGAATTTTCGGATGAAGCTGTCGAGCTTCTCGATGAGGAGGGAGTAGTTGTCGCGTTGCATAATTTTCAGTCGTTTTAACCGCCGAAGCCGAAGGCGTAGGAGGTTGTCAACTTTCCGATCCCGATTTCTTCGGGACTAAACTTTCGGGAAGTTGACTCACCATTTCTAAAGAGCGTTCAGGATGGTCAAAGGTTGTTTACCCGGGGCAAATTAAACTCATTTTCGGATAAAAAGTTGGACGATGCAGTGATTTAACGGAAAGCTGACAGAAGGCGGTGGGTAAGTTGCATTCATCCTCAAGGTAAAGGTGCGAAAAAGTGTCCTTTTTTTGACGCTTGCCTTAAGTACTTTTGCATGAATAAAATTTCAGAACCGTTTTCATAGGGTGAATGGTTTTTCCATTCTTTTCCTTTCAAAATAGTGCTTGTTTCTATCCCCATTCTGTTTGCTTGGACTCCATTATTCACCGGGTGACTTGGAGTCACCCGGTGAATAATGGAGTCCACGCAAACCACTTTTGTCACAAACTAAATTTTTTTATATGAAACAACTCTTCCCCATCCTCGTATTGCTTTCTTTTGGGGCTGCTGCGCCCGCTTTTGGGCAGGGCACTACCAAATTGCTCACCGCAAAAACGCAATTGTCGCTTGACTTCGCAACTGGACAAATTTCACTTGGAGACTCTACGACCTATTCCTATAACAACATTTACCACATTACTCAAACCAGGTTTTGGAATTATGACGCAGGCGCTGCGATTTGGCGATTGGAGCGGCGTTTAACGGACTACAGTTATGATGCCAACGGCAACCTGCTTTCAGTTACAGAGCAGCATGGAAATGATACCAACGGCTGGGTGAATTTTGCCCGTACGACCAACACCTTCGATGGAAATAACCATCAACTTACTGCTATTTCAGAAACTTGGAGCGGCGCAGCCTGGGTAGTGGATAACACATTGAACTGGGTGTACGATGTCAACGGAAATGTGCTGAGCCAAACCAGCGACGAAATCCGATACTTGTTTACATATAATGCAGAAGGATTGTTGGATATGCTCACCCAACAATCCTTTATCTTCGGAAACTGGGAAAATATTTACCGTACGCTGTATACATATATTCCGAATGATACAGATCTGGCCTCCGTTACTACCCAAGAATGGGCAAACAGTGCTTGGGAAAATTATAGCCGTACCTCCTACACTTATAATGCGAACGGAAACGCAGTCGTTACGCTGGACGAAACTTGGATAACCGGTGCTTGGGAAAATATTGGGAATCTGTTGTCAGACTACGACGCAGACCAAAACCTCGTCCATTGGGTTTCACAATACTGGTCAGGAACTGCGTGGGAGGACGTAATTCAGATGATTGCCGAGTACGATGATGAATCTAATATCTTGAAATCACGATGGGAATACAATTTTGGCGTTTGGCAGCCGATAACGCTTTTCGGTTTCTATTACACCGAATTCGTCTCAACGAATGCTCCGATGCTTGCTGAGTTCCAAATTTTCCCCAACCCCACAAGTTCCTTCATCGTGTTGAAAAGCCAGGGCTTTGAGCAGGCTAAAATCTTTGACACCCGAGGCCAATTGCTACGCACGCAAGGGTTAAGCGGCCAAGCGGAGGAGACTATTCGCGTGGGTGATTTGCCAGTTGGAAACTATTTCCTGCAGGTGACCAGCGCAGACGGGAAGACCGGGGTTAAATCGCTGCAAATCAGGCATTAAACCCTAATCTTGGATTAGATCATTAAAAAAATCCAGTAAAAATTAGCGAAAGCATATAAAAAATCACCTTGTGTAACTTGGTGGCCTGCCTTGCGATGGCCCGGCCCAAACCGCAACCTACCCGACACAAGTCCACATTGAGGAAAAATTTAACAGCTACAGAACACTATACTAACCACAGAACAGCCTACTTTTGCTTAGCATAAGACACCACGGTTTTTTAATCTCTCGCCTTTTCAATCCTTTCCTCCCACCTGCGCACGAAATGTCAGGCCACTTTTACAAGTGGTTTGTCTTTTGTCACGTTTAATCTTAGAGTGTCAAAAATATCCGATTACATTTTAAAAATGTTGTTTCCCATGGGACAAAAGTCTACCACGAGTTATCTCAAAAATCAATTTAATTCTCTCGCCTTTTTGCTGGCTTTTTTGCTGCCGGCTTTTTTACAGGCCCAACAAGTTTTAGTCACCGTCACAGGTACCAACGTGAGTTGCAATGGCTTCAACAATGGCACCGCCACAGCCAACCCTTCGGGCGGCTGGTTCCCTTATACTTATCTTTGGAGCAATGGCGCGACTACCCAGACCATCACAAATCTTGGTCCTGGCAATTATTGCGTTACGGTTACAGACATTGACCTTGGCACGGGCTCCGGTTGCATCGCCATTTCGCAGCCACCCAATTTAGGGGTTGATGTGTACTGCCAAAGCCAAATCTGTGGCCTCGCGCCAGATGGCACGGCTTCTGCTGTTCCAAATGGGGGCACTCCTCCATATATTTATTTATGGAACAATGGTGCTGTTACAGCCGGAATCTCCGGTCTCGCAGCGGGCATTTACACCGTGACGGTTACAGATGCGAACGGCTGCACGGATACCGATTTCTGTGAAGTCGGTTTCTGGGATGAAGGTATTTGGCTGATGATCTCAGGTACAGATATACCATGCTTTGGCCAAAACAATGGCACAGCATACATCAGCGTCATGTCAGGGATTGGCCCTTATGTCTATATCTGGAGCAATGGCGGCACTACGGCTGACATTACCAACCTTGCACCAGGTTCTTACTCTGTGACCGTGACTGATTTAGGAACCGGCTGTTTCAACTTCGCCTCGATAACCATCAGCCAGCCAGCCCAAATGGTCTGCGCTCCCTCTTCCATCCCGGCCAATTGCGGCCTAAACGGCACGGCTACGATCACCGTTACCGGCGGAACACAACCTTATGTGTACAACTGGAGCAACGGACAATCCAGCCCCAGCATTGCTGTCCCTGCCGGAACGTATACGGTTACCGTGATAGATGCAAAGGCTTGTTCTTGTACCAATATTGTAGTGGTCACGAACAACAGCAACGCATTGACGGTCAACGTAACGCCCACGGTGTTTGCAGGATGTGCCATTGGGGGCAGTGCTTTGGCTACAGTTTCTAATGGTACTGGTAATTATGCCTACTCTTGGGATAATGGCCAAACAACCAATCCAGCCACGAACCTCTCCGCAGGTGTACACAACGTAACGGTTGTTGACATCACAACGGGCTGTCAAGGCATTGGTACGGTAACCATTGTGGCTGCACCGCCACTGGTTCCAACGGCTACTGCTACATCTCCAGCAACTTGTTTGACGGGGGGTACTGCTACGGCGAATGCCACAGGTGGAATTCCTCCTTATACCTTTCAGTGGGACAATGGCCAGATTACTTCCAATGCTACGGGTCTCCTCGCAGGTCAGCATAGCGTAACCATTACGGACGCTTCCGGCTGCGTGGGCATCGCTTTGGTGGCCATCCTCCAAACGCAGGGCCCAACGGTAACCGTTACGGTCAATGCGCAGGCAAATTGTATCACAGGTGGCACTGCTACGGCTACGGCCATTGGTGGCACAGGCCCCTATACTTACCTTTGGTCTGTATCGGCCAACAACCAAGTGACCGCGTCGGCTACCAACCTCCCTCCGGGAACCCACAGCGTGACTGTGACGGATGCCAATGGTTGCGCGGCAGTCGGCATGGCGACCATCACACAGCCCGGAGCACCTACTGCAACTATTACAGGCAGCAGTCCTTCGGCTTGCACCAACAATACAGGTTCGGCAACCGTGGCAGCCTCTGGCGGCACGAGTCCTTATACTTACCAGTGGAATAACCCGGGCATGAGCACCACCGCAGTGGTCAGCAACCTGGGTGCTGGCACTTATACGGTTACGGTTACAGATGCAGCCGGATGCACGGCGACGGCTGTAGTCAGTATTGCTGCTTCATTGGCGCCCAATGTGGTCATTGTCGCTTCTACGAATGCCAACTGCTCAACACCGGGCAGCGCAACAGCCAGCGTTTCAGGCGGCACCCCAGGCTTTACCTACGTGTGGAGCAATCTTGAGACTACAGCCACTGCAGTCAACTTGGCAGCAGGCACTTATACTGTTACAGTGACTGATGCAAACAACTGTACGGCAACGGCTTCTGTCACCATCGGTTCTACCAACAACGGCATCAAAATCGGCGACTACGTTTGGTACGACGACGATCAAAATGGCTTTCAGCACCCTTCTTTGGAAATTGGTGTGCCGAATATCACGGTCAAGCTTACCAAGCCCGGACCCGACGGTATATTTGGCAATGCTGACGATGTGACCGTGGGCACTACCACGACTAATGGTGTTGGCAACTACTTCTTCGAGTGTGTTACCCCAGGTACTTATATCTTGTTGTTCAGTAACAAACCCGCTGGTTATCAGTGGACTAAAAAAGACTGGGTCAACAATGACTGTAAAGACAGTGATGTAAAACCCAATGGCCAAACAGAGGCATTCACCATCGTGGCCGGTCAGGCGGATGATCTTTGCTTTGACGCTGGTATTCATACCATTTGCGACAATGTAACCAATGCCGGTGTCATCTGCTGTAGCCAGACTATTTGTGAAGGCGAAACTCCTGCACCAATCATCGGTACCGTAGCACCTGTGGGTGGTAGTGGTCCGCTTCAATTCCAATGGTTGCAGTTTATCCAAATTGGTCAAGCACCGCCCAATTGGGTAGCGATCCCTGGTGCGACCGCTTCAAGCTACAGCCCAGGCCCCTTGTTCGAGACTGCCAAGTTTATGCGCTGTGCTCGCCGTGAAGGCTGCCCATTCCTGGAATCTAACATCGTTATTATCACGGTCTTGCCTGCTGGAACTCCGGGTTGCGATGGGTTCAATTTGGGCTTTACTGTAAATCAATCGGGCGCTACTTCTGTGGCGGTAAATTGGACAACGCTTCCTGAAGCTACCGAGTACTCGTACACAGTACAGCACTCTACCAATATGCAATCATGGCGTAAGGTAGAGACCATTATGGGCAAGCAAGACGCTGTCAACCCCAATGTTTACCTCTATGTGCATGCAACTCCGATAATTGGCAAAAACTTCTACCGTATCCGCCGCTTGAGCAGCATGGGGCAAGAGGCTTTCTCCGAAATTCTTGTTATTGAGGTTTCGTTTGCGGCTTCTGAAGGTGTGCTCATCGCACCGAACCCAGTTGGGAAATCGCTGTATATCATGAATGCAATACAATATGACACCGACGTGAATATTGATATTTCAGCTACCAACGGCAGCGTTCTGCACCGGGTGATTATCCCAGCTGGCGTAATGTACTCGGAAGACCTACAGGTCGTGGATTTGCCTACGGGTATTTATTTCGCCCGCATCCGTTTTGGAAATGGCGATGTGAAGACGCTGAAGATTGTGAAGATTTAAGGACAAGATAAGAATGCCCTCAATGGGCGCGTGAAATAATAGCGGCAATTCCAAGCAATTGGGGTTGCCGCTTGTTTTTAGGAACGCTGTATGGTCGTGTTGGATAGGTAGCACGGAGATTGATTGAAATCTAAAAGGTTGCTACAGATTTTGGGGCACACGTTTTTGACTTGAACTTATTCAAATTGGACTCAGAATTCAATACTTATATCTCCGCACACCCAACTAAACTGTATTTGGATCTTTAGGAACGTGTGAATTTTCCATATCCTTGCAGCCTAAATTTAGCCTGCACCATGATGCGATTATGCCTCCTTTTGCTCTGTATTTCCTTCCAATCACTACTTTTTTCTCAGAAAAACAAGCAGCTTAAGCCAGATATTGTCCAGCGAACGGCTGTGAATGAATCCCTTTTCAGCTCCCTTCAATGGCGCAACGTCGGCCCCTTCCGAGGCGGGCGTTCCGCAGCCGTAACAGGGGTAGCAGGCAAGCCCAATCTCTTCTACTTCGGGGCCACTGGAGGTGGTGTGTGGCGTACGCAGGACGGTGGCCGTACCTGGGAAAATATCTCCGACGGCTTTTTCGGCGGTAGCATCGGCGCCATCGAAGTCGCCCCAAGCGACCACAACGTCCTCTATGTCGGCGGGGGCGAATGCACCATGCGTGGAAACGTAAGCAGTGGCTCTGGAATGTGGAAAAGTGAAGATGCGGGACGTACCTGGAAGCCTGCGGGACTGACTCAGAGCCGACACATTCCCCGCATCCGCGTCCATCCCAACAATTCAGACATCGCCTACGCGGCCGTTTTGGGCGATCTTTACAAAGCCTCGGATGAACGCGGCCTTTACCGCACCCGCGATGGGGGTAAAACCTGGCAACGGATCCATTTTGTCAATGATAATGTCGGTGCCGTGGATATTTGTCTTGACCCTACCAATCCTCGAATCCTTTACGCATCTTTTTGGAGAACACGTCGTACCCCCTACGATTTGTCGAGCGGGGGTGCTGGCAGCAGTTTGTGGAAAAGCACCGACAGCGGCGACACCTGGATCGAACTGAGTCGAAACGAAGGGCTTCCCAAAGATACCCTGGGCATCATTGGCGTAACGGTCAGTCCGGTGCGCCCAGACCGCGTATGGGCCATCATCGAAAGCCAAACAGGCGGTGTGTTTCGTTCGGACGACGGTGGCAAAAAGTGGACGAAGGTGAATGAAGACCGCAACCTCCGTCAACGGGCCTGGTATTACACCCGTATTTATGCCGACTCTAAAGACGAGGACGTGGTGTATATAATGAACGTAGCGTACCACAAAAGCAAAGACGGCGGCAAAACATTCCAATCCAAATACGCTCCGCATGGAGACCACCACGACTTCTGGGTTGCGCCAGAAGACCCGAAACGCCTGATTATCGGCGACGACGGCGGCGCACAAATAAGCTATGACGGTGGCGACACTTGGAGCACTTACCACAACCAGCCCACGGCACAGTTCTATCGCGTCACGACCGACAATGCCTTCCCTTTCCGAATTTATGGGGCACAGCAGGACAACAGCAGCGTGCGCATCGCACACCGTACGGACGGTACTTCCATTGGTGATCGAGATTTTGAGTCCACTGCGGGAGGGGAGAGTGGGCATATTGCGGTGGACCCGACCAACAACGAAATCGCTTACGGGGGGGAATATCACGGCTTTTTGAGCCGGGTAGACCATCAAAAACGCTCCTATCGCCCCATCAATGTTTGGCCAGAGGACAACATGGGCCACGGCGCCGAAGATGCAAAGTATCGTTTTCAGTGGAATTACCCCATATTCTTCAGCCCGCACGACCCGAAAAAACTCTACGTCGCTTCCAACCATCTCCACGTCACAACGAACGAAGGCCAAAGTTGGCAAACCATTTCTCCCGATCTGACCACGGACGACAAGAGTCGCCAAAAATCTAGCGGTGGCCCGATCACACAAGACAATACAAGCGTTGAATATTACTGTACCATTTTCGCGGCTGCCGAAAGCCCGCGAGTGAAGGATTTGATCTGGACGGGCAGTGATGATGGTTTGGTGCAAATTACCCGGGATGGCGGTAAAACCTGGACCAATGTGACGCCACCCGATTTGCCCAAATGGACGATGGTCAATTCGCTTGAACCTGACCCGCACAACGACGGCGGCTGCTACATCGCTTGCACAGGCTACAAACAGGGCGATTTTCATCCGTACCTTTTCAAAACCAAGGACTACGGCAAAACCTGGACAAAAATTACCGAGGGCATTGGTAATGAAGACTTTACCCGAGTCGTTCGTGCCGACCCAAAAAGCCCGGGCATTTTGTACGCTGGCACTGAACAAGGGATGTACCTGAGTTTTACGGAAGGAAGGAGTTGGCAAAAATTCCAGCAAAACTTGCCCATAGTGCCCATCACTGACCTGACGATTAAAGACGATCACCTTATTGTTGCCACACAGGGACGCTCCTTTTGGATGATAGATGACCTCACACCTTTGCACCAAATAGCCGCTTCGCCAGACTTTTTGACAAAAGGGGATTTGGCCGAAAAAGCGATGCATTTGTTCCAGCCAAAACCTTCCTATCGGATGCGTGGCAGCTCGGTGAAGGGTTCAAAAACCAGCGGTGAAAACCACCCAAATGGCACGCTGGTGCATTATTATTTGAAAAACAAACCAGGAGAAAAAGACACGGTTAATCTGGTGGTTTTAGGGTTTAACAACGATACTATCAAGGTGTTTTCAAATCAAAAATTACCCGATGGCTGGAAAAACAAGGGCGGTCAATTGAGTGATTTAAAAGCAGGTGGCAACAGTTTTGTCTGGAATCACCGCTACCCGGATGCAGAGAAATTTGAGGGCATGATACTTTGGAGTTATGATCTTGAAGGGCCAAAAGCAATACCCGACGTATACAAGGTTCGTATCACCGCAGCAGGCAAAACAGAAGAACAAACATTTGGCGTATTGCCAGATCCGCGCTCCGATGCAACCTTGCAAGATTATGTAAGACAATTTGGTTTTGTGCAATCTGTGGGTGCTAAACTTACAGAAGCACATCAAACCATTAAGGAAATCCGAAACGTACGTTTACAAATTAAAAGCATGACCGAGGGGTTGCCAAAGGACGATAAGTTCAAGCCTATCCGCACTTTATCGGCCCAAATTGATTCAGCCATGACCACGGTTGAAGAGGCCATTTACCAGACTAAAAACCGCAGCAGCCAAGACCCGCTCAACTACCCCGTGCGCTTGAACGACAAACTCGCCAACCTCATGGGACAGACGGTGGCGGGTGATTTCGCGCCTACCCAGCAAGCTGCTGAAGTGCGGGAAATGCTGTTCCGCCTAACGGACGAGCAATTGGCTAAATGGAATGCTGTGAGGGAAAAAGATTTGCTGGAACTGAACCGACTGGTGCGGGAGTCTGGGGTGGATTTGATACGGGTGAAGTAGAAAAGTAAACCCGTCCTACGGCTTGGAGCAGTAGGACGGCTAATATAACATGAATCACATCGCCCGGCTTTTCTTCCACTTCGACCACATCCATGGCACAACACCCATCGGAAACGGGAACATCAATGACACTTACCGGCTCGATTTTGAAATCGCGGGAGCGCAAAAAACGGCACTGCTACAGCGGCTCAATCATCGGATATTCAAGCAACCCGAAATCGTGATGGACAACACGCTCCGTGTTTGTCAGCATCTCGCAAAGCAAGATTATCCTTATCAAATCGCGGCTCCATTGCCCGCACTCGACGGCACTTTTTTGCAAAAAGACACGGAAGGCAACTACTGGCGCGCCTTTCCATTTATTAAAAATTCCTTTGCGCCAGAGGGGATATCCGACCCAAACATCGCTTACGAGGCCGCTCGCGCTTATGGCACCTTTGCGCGTGCTTTGCGCGACTTTCCTGCACACTCGTTGGCCGATACCATTCCCGGTTTTCACGACACGGACCGACGTTGGCAGGTTTTTTTGAAAATTTTGAAAGAAGATCCTGCCCAGCGTGGTGCTGAAACAAAGCTTGAAATCGAGGCAATGTTTTCGATAAAACCCGTTTTTGACAAAATTAGTCATCTGAAAAAATCGAGCGAACTGCCCCTGCGGGTGGCGCACAACGACACCAAGGCGGGGAACATACTTTTCGACCTAAATTCGCACAAAGCATTGGCAGTCATTGATTTGGATACTGTAATGCCCGGCACTTTGCTCTCTGATTTTGGGGATATGGTGCGCACGTTTGTACCGAATTGCCCGGAAGATGCAGCCCAAACCCCGCTACTCAGAAGCGAAATACTGGAGGCCCTCACCCATGGATTTCTGGAAGAAACCGATCGTCTTTTGAACAAAATTGAAAGAGAAAACCTGATGCTCGGTGCGGCGTGGATGGCAGGGGAACAGGCCCTGCGCTTCCTAACGGATTGGCTGGCAGGGGATGTTTATTACAAGATCAATGCGCCGGAACACAATATTGTGCGGGCAAGGAATCAGTTGGCCGTTTTCAAATGTCTCAACACTTAACACTCGCCTCTTAACCTTTGCCCAAATCCGACACACAAGGTTAATTTTCCCGCACAAGACTTGGTTCTTATCCGGCCTTTGCTATATTTGCCCTGCCTTGGCATGAACCCGTTAGATGGTTCTTGAAATATTTATAGCGTATACTTGATTCTATGGCCGCCCAA
>JBBQSW010000052.1:0-13542 GCA_038213575.1 Chitinophagales bacterium
TACCTCCGCCGACCGCCTGTTTGCCGAAGGCCGCTCGGCAGGTGGGCTGCTCATGGGCGCGGTGACTAATATGCGCCCCGACCTCTTCAAGGGTATCATAACAGGAGTGCCGTTCGTAGATGTGGTGACTACCATGAGCGATCCGAGTATCCCGCTCACTACGGGCGAATACACGGAGTGGGGCAACCCTGCCAACAAGGCCGAATACGACTACATGAAAACCTACTCGCCTTATGACAACATGAAAAAAGGAAGTTACCCCAATATGCTGGTGCTCACTTCTTTCGCCGATTCGCAGGTGCAATATTTCGAACCGGCTAAATACGTCGCCCGCCTCCGGGATTTGAAAACGGACAAAAATGTGCTGCTTTTTAAAACCAGCATGAGTGGATCGCATGGTGGCTCGTCAGGGCGTTTTAAACGGCTGGAAGAGCGGGCGCTGGAATATTCGTGGATGATGGGTTTGTTGGGAATGGATGGGGGAGGGATGAAGCAGTAATTTTACGCACATAAATCTGTTTATCAAGCAGCACTTTCATAGGCAAGGTGACGGCTTTTGACTTCAAAACCTTGGGCAGCTACCTCCAGCACAGCATTCACCATTTCACGGGTAATATGCGGGTAGCCTTGCAAAAATTCCTCTACCGTGCTTTGCTGCAAATACTCGAACAGAATGGAAATCGGTACCCGTGTACCGGCGAAAACTGGAGTGCCACCGAGTATGTCTGGGTCGGAGAGGATGCACTTGGAGCGGGATGCGTGCTGCATACGGACTTGGATTTGAATACAAAAGTAAGGTTTTTATCGGGCTTATTCAATCCAGCGGCCGAAACATATCCGCCAGCACTTTCTCCCGCACACCCTGCGAGATGTACGCCCCGGTACTTCCGCGTGGCGGTTTTGAAAAAATCATGTTCCTGCGCAAAACCTGCCAATCCGTTGTAGGCTTTGCTGACCAGGCTCGTGAAGATTTCAACGCCGATTTCGATGGAAGATTCGATCATGAGAAGAGTGCTGGTTTTGAGGCAGCAAGATAGCAACTGGGCTTTAGACACGGTTACGAAACCTCGAAGGTTTCGTAACCGTTCGCAATTATCAAACGTGCTTGCATCGAATTAAAATAAAACCTTTATTTTTGCACTTAACTTTAAAAATTTACTATAAAAATTTGAAGTGTGATGCAAAAATTAATCCAGCGCGACTTACAAAAGCCCATAGAGGCTTGGCTTCCCGTGGAAAAATAATAGTGCTGTACGGAGCACGGCAAGTAGGCAAAACCACCCTTTCCAAGGCTTTGCTCGCTCCCTTGGGCGACGATGGGCTGTACCTTAACTGTGAAATCCAGTCCGTGCAATCGGCCCTAGCAGTGCGCGAGCCGACTGCGCTGAAACGGTTTTTGGGCAACAAAAAAATGGTGGTGCTTGACGAAGCCCAAGGAGTGACGGACATCGGCTTGATCCTAAAATTACTGGCGGACACCTTTCCCGAAATGCAGATCGTAGCTACTGGGTCGTCCAGTTTTGATCTTGCCAACCGAGCCGCCGAGCCGCTCACCGGACGTGCGCTCAGCTTCGAGTTGCTGCCACTTTCATACGCCGAAATCGGGCAGGCAATGAACCCTGCCGAACGGCGCGAACACCTCGATTTTTTTCTCCGGTATGGCCTTTACCCCGACATCGCTTTTGCGCCAGAAACCGACGCACGCACCCTTTTGGACAACCTAAGCAGTCGCTATTTGTACAGGGACGTACTTGAATACGAGCAACTTAAACGGGCCGATGTATTGGTGAAACTGCTCCAGCTATTGGCTTTGCAGGTAGGTCAATTGGTGTCGTACAACGAATTGGCAAACGCCATCGGCATCAGTTCGCCCACCGTGGAGCGGTATATTGACCTGTTAGAAAAAGCATTCGTCATTTTTCGACTACCGCCCTTAAGCCGGAATTTGCGAAACGAAATTGGCAAGAGAAACAAGATTTTTTTCTTCGACGTTGGCATCCGCAACAGCATCATCCAGCAGTATCAGCCCATGGATTTGCGCAATGACAAAGGTGGACTGTGGGAAAATTTCCTCATCGTCGAGCGGCTCAAGTACCTCCATGCAAAAGGGCTTCGGCCCAACCGCTACTTCTGGCGTACCCAGCAGCAAGTAGAGATTGACTATGTGGAGGAACAAAACGGACGGCTTTCGGCTTTCGAGTTCAAATGGCAAAGAAAGAATGCCAAAATGCCCTCGGCTTTTGCCACCGCCTACCCAGACAGCGAATTTCAAGTAGTGAACAGAGAGAATTTTGAGGTGTTCCTGGGGGAATGATTGCGGCTTATCCCTCCGTTGGAACACGTTTACGAAACCTCTGAAGGTTTCGTAAACGTTTATAAAATCGTTTTTCTTGTCCTTTATTTTTAAAACAATTCGTTTTTATTCCCCAATCTGCCGTACTTTTGCCTTTTCCCAAAACCAAGTTCCAACCTTGTTGTTTTCCCGCTCGAAATGGCAAAAGCAAAGACACACAGAACGATAGACGATATACGGTTGAAGGTTGACGGTGGACGGGAGATGGTTGACGACAAGTCAAATCCCGTCCCCCGTCCCCCGACCCCCGTCAACCGTCAACCGTCCACTGTCCACCGTCCACCGTCCACCGTCAACCAGTACATCGAAGTCATCGGCGCGCGTGCCCACAATCTAAAAAACGTGGACGTGCGGATCCCGCGCAACCAACTGGTTGTCATCACGGGGGTAAGCGGCTCGGGCAAATCGAGCTTGGCCTTCGATACCATTTACGCTGAGGGCCAACGGCGATTTATGGAAACGCTTTCCAGTTACGCCCGGCAGTTCATCGGCGAGATGGAACGTCCTGACGTAGACCAGATTACAGGACTTTCGCCTGTTATTTCCATTGAGCAAAAAACCACCGGGCGAAACCCTCGCTCTACCGTGGGTACTGTGACGGAGGTGTACGATTTTCTGCGCTTGCTCTTTGCCCGTGCAGGTGAGGCGTACTCCTATGCAACGGGGAAAAAAATGGTGAAATACACCGAGGAGCAAATCGTACAAAATATCACGGAACGTTTTGTGGGACAAAAAATAGCACTTCTGGCACCTGTGGTACGTTCCCGGAAAGGTCATTACCGAGAACTTTTTGAGCAGATCCGCAAGCAGGGTTACACCCGCGTCCGAGTAGATGCCGAATTGCTGGAAATCACGCCCGGAATGCAACTCGACCGCTATAAGATCCACGATATCGAAATCGTTGTGGATCGTTTGAAGGTGGGCGACGACCGAAACGAGCGCCTGGCCGAGAGCCTGAACATGGCCTTGAAATTAGGCGATGGCCTTATCCAAATTCTGGAATTAGAAGGTGGCGAATTGGCCAGTTTCTCGAAAAACCTGATGTGCCAGGATACTGGCCTTTCTTACGACGAACCTTCGCCCAACACCTTTTCCTTCAACTCGCCGTATGGAATGTGCCCGAACTGCAAGGGCTTGGGCGAAATTCACGAAGTAGACATGGCACGGGTTATTCCCGACAACACGAAGACTATCAATGAAGTAGCCATCGTTCCCCTGGGTGAAGTGCGTGAAAACATGCTTTTCAAACAGCTTCGGGCACTGGCGAAAAAGCACAACTTCTCGTTCAGCACACCCGTCAAGGATTTGCCCGAAATAGTGCTGCATGCCATCCTTCACGGCGGCGACGAAATCAAGGTGGATATGACCTGGGGCGGCGAAGAATGGAGTTACGACATGGCCTTTGATGGCCTTATCAACGTGCTCAAACGCCAATACGCCGATGCTACCAGCGAAAAAGCCCGGCAATGGGCGGAAGATTTTATTGCCATTGTGCCCTGTCCCGATTGCGGGGGCACACGTTTGAAAAAGGAAAGTTTGTGGTTCAAAATTGCTGATCGCAATATTGCCGAATTGGCCCAAATGGATTTGTCCGAGCTCTACACCACGCTGGAAAATGTGGATGAACAATTGAGCGAACGTCAGCGCGCCATCGCCAAAGACGTGCTGAAAGAAATCCGCTTTCGCTTAAAATTCTTGCTGCAAGTCGGTCTTGACTACCTCGCGCTCGACCGTCCTGCCCGCTCGCTCTCCGGCGGCGAAGGCCAACGCATCCGACTTGCTACCCAGATTGGCTCACAACTCACAGGCATTACTTATATCCTGGACGAGCCAAGTATTGGCCTGCACCAGCGCGACAACCACCGCCTCATCGAAGCGCTCAAAAACCTGCGCGACATCGGCAACACCGTACTCGTGGTGGAACACGACCGCGACATCATGTTGGAATCAGATTACCTCATTGACCTCGGTCCGGGAGCAGGTAAACACGGCGGCCAAATTGTGGACATTGGCAAACCCGCTGATTTTTTGAAAAACCCCACGGCTACTTCCAACTACCTCGCGGGGCGCTCCAAACTCGACATTCCCAAAGTCCGCCGAAAAGACAACGGTCACTGGCTCGAACTGGAAGGCTGTACGGGGCACAATTTGAAGGAGGTAACGCTACGGATCCCGCTCGGCACCTTCATCTGCATCACGGGTGTGAGCGGCTCTGGGAAGTCTTCCCTTATCAATGAAACACTGTACCCTATTCTCCAAAGCCATTTCCACAACAGCCTCAAACGTCCACTCAAGTACAAGAAAATCAATGGCTTGGATCATCTCGACAAGGTAATCGAGATTGACCAAAGTGCCATTGGGCGCACCCCGCGCAGCAATCCAGCCACCTATACCAACGTGTTTGGCGACATCCGAAAACTATTCGCCGACACACCTGAAGCCAAGATCCGGGGTTATGCCAACGGTCGTTTTTCTTTCAATGTGAAAGGTGGGCGTTGTGATGTGTGCGAAGGCGCAGGGCTGCGCACCATTGAAATGAACTTCCTCCCGGATGTACAGGTTCACTGCGAACGCTGCCAGGGTCGCCGCTACAACCGCGAGACTCTGGAAGTGCTGTACAAAGGCAAGAGCATCAGCGATGTACTTGATATGACCATCAATGAGGCGGCAGAATTTTTCCAGCCCATTCCGAATATCTATCGGAGAATTAAGACCTTACAAGACGTTGGACTCGGCTATATCACACTCGGACAGCAGGCTACCACGCTCTCCGGTGGGGAAGCCCAGCGTGTAAAACTGGCCGAAGAACTTTCTAAAAAAGACACGGGTCGCACTATCTATATCCTGGATGAGCCTACTACGGGCTTGCATTTTGAAGACATCCGACAATTGCTTTCGGTGTTGAACAAACTGGTGGAAAAAGGCAATACCGTCATTGTCATCGAACACAACCTTGACGTAGTGAAAATGGCCGATCACGTGATTGATGTGGGGCCGGAGGGTGGTTTTCGGGGAGGAAGGATTGTGGCCAGTGGAACGCCGGAGGAGGTGGCTAAGGTAGAGGGGAGTTGGACGGGGATGTTTTTGAAGGGGGAGTTGGGCTAGATTCTCAAGTATTCTACCTTTGCTAAACGTGTTTCAAATCCAGATATAAATTAAATCCTATGTGGCGCTGGGATCAAGGCAGATTGGAATATTTTATTTTTGAGAACCTCAAAGCAATCGCATCATGCCTTGTGGAAGTTGAAGGTATTGAAGTAAATCCCCAGGGAATAGATCCATTACGTACACTTTTAGAAGAGAAAACAGGGCTGCCATTCTTACCAACGAATTACAGAGTTTGGAGAAATTATGGGCGAGTATTTGGATGCTCGCTTCTGGCAATAAAAACAGGAAAGCATTTATTTGTATCTGAAATTGGACGGAGATTAGCAGATGGTTCAATCAGGGATGTTGATGAATATTTGACTATTTTGATTCAACGCTTCAGATTTCCATCTCCCATTTTTGATAGTTATGATAGCAAAGAACCAGTTATTTACCCATTTGTTGCATTACTCAAATATTTGCTTGTAAAGGCCGAAAATGACCCGTTCCCTACTATTTCGACAGAAGAGGTTTTTTCAAAAATCATTGGTAACGCTTGCAATGGACTAGAATCCGATACGTTCTATCGTTCACTTAAATCTACAGGAGTTCAACCGAAAGGTGACCAAGTGCGGCAAGTGCGCGAGATGATGTTAGTAGTGAGTCAATTTAGTTTTTTAAAATGGGCAAACAAGATTTTGTACTTGGATGCCACTTTTGATTTGCAACAGTTTTTAGCAGATGTTGATTTGTCGCTGACACCACCGGTTTTAGATCGCGCCGAAGAATTTGCTGAAATGACTCGACTAACTTCCATTCCTAGGCCACTCTTTTCGGGGCAAAATTTTGAAACGCCAATTGATGTGCTTTTTACCGAAGGACAACGTTCTCGAATCACCCATCTAAAAATTGAACGAAGCCCTTTGCTTCGAAAAATGTTTTTTAAACAGCCACGGACAATTCAATGTGATATGTGTGAATTGTTACCCAGAGTCAAATATCCTTGGACAGATAATCTATTGGAAATTCACCACTTGTTGCCACTATCGTCAGGAATTGCTTTGCTAAATTCTGGCACTTCTCTGAACGATATTGTGCCACTTTGCCCCAATTGCCACAGAAGTATCCATGTGTACTACAAGATATGGTTGAATGGTAATCAAGTCAATGATTTTTCCAATAAAGTAGAGGCAAGAGAAGTCTATAAAGAAGCAAAACTCAAAATTGTGTTATGAAAAACGTCCAGCCCAAGTTAACATCTATAGAACAATCTTCTCTGTTGGAGAAATGCACATCTAATGCTCTCCTTTCCGAGGAACTCGCAAAGCTTGGGATGGTATCCGACAACCTAAGCTATATAAATAACCCAGAATTGCGGATACCTCCTGTCTCTTATGAATGGCTGGATGATAAGACTCGAGTCCCCAATAATATTCCAGCGGTGAGTTTTTTTGCTGGGGCTGGCGGCTTCGATGTTGGGTTTCATTGTGCTGGCTATGAGAACCTTGCATCCATCGAAATCAATCAGATTTTTTGTGAAACTCTTAGGTATAATTTCCCTAAAAAAATGGTGATTGGGCCTCCAAATTATAGTGGGGATGTACGTGACCGTACTTTAATTGCGCAACTTTTGCGGGAAAAAATAGAAGTAGAGCAATCATTTGAAGGTGTTTTCCATGGTGGACCCCCTTGCCAACCATTTAGCATTGCGTCAAATCAGCGATTCTCCAAGAATGGTGATAACTTCAAACGCATTGGATTTGAACATCAGGAATATGGCAACTTACTAACCGACTACCTATGGTTCATTCTTGAATTTCGTCCTAGAGTTTTTATCATTGAGAACGTGGCAGGGTTTATGGAATTAGATAAAGGGCAACAGGTTCGAAACGCACTTGACACCCTAATAGATGCTGGCTACTCAGTTTCTAACCCACAAGTTTTTGATTTAGCAGATTTCGGCGTCCCTCAACATCGTAATCGTTTCATAGTGGTGGGGAGTCGAACAGGTCACATTTTTAGATTTCCTTCAAAAAACAGACAGCACGTCCCTTGTTCCGAAGTGTTCAAAAAAGACTTAAATGGAGTTTTAAACCATGAAATCCGGGCACATAAACCAGAATCGCTGCTAAGATATATTAATCTAGCGTTTGGGAAAAGGGATAAATTAGGACGGGTTGATCGCCTGAATCCGGCCAAACCGTCGAAAACGGTCATTGCTGGTGGTACAAAGGGAGGAGGGCGTTCTCATCTACACCCCTTTATTCCTCGCACTATCTCTGTTCGTGAATGTGCAAGGTTACAAACCTTCCCAGATTGGTATGTCTTTACTGGAGCAATTGCAAGGCAATTCACGCAGGTCGGCAACGCTGTTCCACCTCTTTTTGCTTACAAGCTGGCGGTAGAAATCCAAAAACAGTTTTTTGACAATCCATCCGAAAACGTAGAGGTCGTTTCACATCCTAAGTTTGAATCAACTTTGTTTGAAGAATTTGCTTGAGAAAGACGGCTTCATCGTCTTATTCGATATACCGGAGGAGGTGGCTAAAGTGGAGGGGAGTTGGACGGGGATGTTTTTGAAGCATGAACTCACGCCTGCTCCAAAATAAACCCTGCATCAATTTTAGGTACCGCGTGAAGCCGCTTCGCCAAATCCATGTTCACTTTTCGCTTGCCTTGCATGACTTCTGAAAGCCGGGTGGCAGAGACTCCCGGTAACTCAGCCAGATCTTTTTGTTTGAGTCTTCGCTCGTACATTTTTAGTTCAAGCCTGTCCACCAGCGTTTTCGGCTGGCGGACAGGCATGAGCGGTATACCGTCTTCCCAAGCCTCGGCAAGCAGGGAGAGCTGGCGCAATGCTTCTTTTTCAGGGACTGTCAGCGTGTGACTATTGGCCATTGCACAAATTTTTTACCCCCAACCCGAAATAGTTTTCAACTTTCCTTTGCCAAAAAGAGAAGAGTTTCTACTTTTGCCGCCCGTTTTGAAAAACTGCCTAGTCAATGGACGCTTTTGTTGCATACTACTTACCCATTCAAGGGTTAAAAACAGGGGTACATCATTTCAAATTTGAGGTTGACACTGCGTTTTTCGCTCAGTTCGAGGATTCGCCTGTAGAAGAGGGCAAAGTTCTTTTTGAACTCGAACTGGACAAGCGGCCCGATTTGATGCTCTTCAATTTTTCCATGGAGGGCTTCATAAAAGCGGAATGCGACCGATGCACAGCCATGATTGATCTGCCGCTTGAAGACGAACGACAGTTGATTGTGAAATTCGGCGAAGAAGACATGGAGCTGGATGACGAGGTGATTTTCCTACATCGGGATGCACCGGTCTTCAATGTAGCAAAGTATCTCTACGAATTTGTAGTGCTTGCATTGCCCATCACGAACACCTACGATTGCGAGAACGACCCTGAGCCGCCTTGCAATTTTGAAGTGCTCAAACATTTGAAAGCTGACACGGATGAAGGCAAGACCAGTTCAGTTTGGGACAGTCTCCGTGATTTGAATAGCGATAATTAATTGAATCATAACCGGTTGTTAGAAGATCTGAAAAGTTCAACAAACAACCCGCCTGCCAAAAAGCAGGTGAACAAAGGAATATAGCGTCATGCCAAATCCAAAATGGCGGCACTCCAAGCGCCGCAAGCGCGCTCGCCGCACACACGACCACGCATTAATGCCTACACTCGGCACTTGCAAGACTACAGGTGAAGTTCACATGTTCCATTACGCTTATACCGTGGATGGCGACCTGTTCTATCGGGGTTAGGTGTTGGTTCCGGGCAAAGCCCGAGCCGCTGCCGAAGAATAGTCACGCCTCTTTTTAGAAGGCAATTGAGGAGGCTCCAATTCCGCTGGTCGGGATTTATGGGGCTTTTTCTATTTGGTGACTAGTTCATTGGTGAACTAGTGATTAAGAATCCTTTCTTCCAATAAGACTACCGCTCACCAATGAACCAATAACCGATATGCCAATCACTAAAAAATGAAACAACTCGTCAACACTCCCACCGCCCCATTGCCCATTGGGCCTTACAATCAGGCAGTTGCATTCAACGGCCTGCTTTTCGTGTCGGGGCAAATCGCTATTCACCCTGCCACCGGAGAACTGGTTTTGACCGATATCGAGGCAGAAACGCACCGGGTGCTCCAAAACTTGAAAGCCATTTTGGAAGCAGGTGGAAGCAGCCTTGAAAAGGTGCTGAAAGCCACGGTATTCGTGAAAAACATGAACCTTTTTGGCCGAATTAATGTAGTGTACGGGGAATATTTTAAACCCGAATTTGCGCCGGCTCGCGAACTGGTCCAGGTATCAGAGCTTCCCAAGTTTGTGAATATCGAGATTTCTGTTATTGCATCTATTTAATGTACCCCGGAACACTGTACCGGGGTAAGTACCGGAACGGAGTTCCGGCATACTTTGCTCTATGAAAAACGTTCTCTCTGCAGTACAGCCCACGGGCGACCTCCATATCGGCAATTACTTCGGCGCAGTACAAAACTGGGTGCGGCTTCAGGAGGAATATAATTGCCTGTATGGTGTGGTAGATTACCACTCCATGACCATGCCCTACAATGCTATACAGCTCAGAGAGAACACCTGGAAAATGGTTTTTTACCTCCTGGCATGTGGCATCAAGCCAGAGAACTTGTTCATCCAGAGCCTGGTGCCCGAACATACCGAATTGGCGTGGATACTCGGCTGCACCACAAGTTATGGTGAACTAACGCGCATGACGCAGTTCAAAGACAAAACAGATCAACTTCACGAGACGGACAAAGACGCGTTTGTGAGCCTCGGACTCTTCGCCTACCCTGTGCTTCAGGCTGCCGATATATTGATCTATCATGCTGATTATGTGCCGATTGGCAAAGACCAGGAGCAACACCTTGAACTTTCGAGAAACATTGCCCAGCGTTTTAACCACCAATTTGGAAAGGAATATTTTATACACCCCGAACCGCTTTATACCGAAACGCCCAAAATCCTGTCTCCCGCCGACCCAAACAAAAAGATGAGCAAAAGCTTGGGCGAAAAGCACTACATCAATCTTTTTGGCGAGGAAGACCGCGTCCGCAAACAAATTAAATCTGCCGTGACCGACACGGGTGAAGCGGTGGCGGGTGAAATGAGCACGGGAGTAAAAAACTTATTTGAGCTCCTCCGTGCCTGCAAGGAAATGGATGCCCACGACTCTTTGATGGCCGACTATCTTTCAAATGCACTCCGCTATAGCGACCTGAAAGAAGGCGTGGCAAATGCCGTAGTCAATCTCATAAACCCTTTTCGCGAACGCCTGGCTGAATTGCAGGCCGACAAGCGAAATGTAAAGAGCCAAATCCAGGAGGCCAGCGCTGAGACCCGCAAACGAGCGCAGCAGACGCTGCGGGAGGTGCGGGATATTACGGGTTTGGGGTCGTTGAAATAAATAATAAGTTGCATTTCAATGAAGACACAAAAACCGCTCGGAGGATTTCCAAGCGGTTTTTTTTATGCAAATATTACCAACACCCTTATTGGACTGTGTTGCCGATTATTTTGTAACATGGCATGTCACTACTTCAGCCATTGGAACTGCGGTTGCCAGCCTCAATCCCACCTTGGATTCCTTGACGTACTTTGTGTCAGTTACAGGGCTTACGCCTACTGCTGCGCATTTTCATACAGGGCCAGCAGGAACCGCCGGACCAGTCCTTGTACCCTTGGCCACGACCCCTGCTCCAAATTTTTATACGGGTTCTGTAGCCTTAAACCCAGCCCAGGTTGCTAGCTTCCTTAAAGGGGATGTGTATGTCAACATTCACACGGCTGCAAATCCGGCTGGAGAAATTCGCGGACAAATGGAGTCGAACCTGCGTCGCGTGTATGCCTTCGACCTTTGCGGCGATCAGGAAGTACCTTCGAATAGTTCACCCGCATTGGGTGCCGCGGCCGTCACCGTGGATCATTTGAATACAAACCTAAGCTATCTTTATATCGTGGATGGATTGAGCGGGCCTGCCGCTGCCGCTCACATTCACAATGGAGCGTTTGGAGTAAATGGCCCTGTCCTAAAACCCCTCAATACCCCAACACCCACAGCCGCTGGTCTGATTCCGATTACTGGCAATGATGCTGTCTCATTCGAATCGGACAATACATACCTCAATGTCCATACGGCAGCCTTCCCAGGGGGTGAAATTCGTGGGCAACT
Organism: Chitinophagales bacterium; assembly: GCA_038213575.1. Classification (GTDB taxonomy): domain Bacteria; phylum Bacteroidota; class Bacteroidia; order Chitinophagales; family Saprospiraceae; genus M3007. Next base: position 11,640 of record JBBQSW010000052.1, read on the forward strand.
GAGACGTGCCATCTCCTGTGCCGAAAACGTGGGCGTGCACAATCCGGTAATTTCAGCAATGTCCGTTTTCCCCAATCCAAATTCAGGGCAAGCGGAAATTCGGCTGGAAGTAGCCGAAGCCTTTGAGGGCCAATGGATGCTTATGGATCTGATGGGAAAAACCATCCGCAGTGAAAATTATACTTTCACAGCGGGTATGCAGGTTTTGCCACTGAACCTCAGCGCATTACCAGCGGGGCTTTATGTTGCCCAAATCAAGTCAGCACAGCACGGGACAGTGGCTTCTTTCAAAATGGTACGCGAGTGAACAATACCATACAATCATGAAAAAGCCGCTCGGAGGATCCTCCGAGCGGCTTTTTTGATTCTAGAAGTGGAAATCAGATTACTGCTCTGATTTTTTCTCGCCAGGCTTAGCACAGCAAGCTTTGCCAGAAGCAGCCGCAGCACCACCAGCACAGCAGGCTTTCTTTTCTCCAGCGGAGCAAGATTTCTTAACCATGCCTTCGGTAGCAACACCAGCAGCAGCACCTTTTGGTGCGGCATTGACAAACGCATTGGAAGCCTCGTCGTATTGTACGCTTACGAATTTGACGCTGCCTTGAGCATCCGCTTCTTTGCGAACATACGCGATAGAACCATCTTCAGCCTGACGCTTTTCGATGGAAGCATCCGAAGATGCAGCTTTAGCAGCTTTGTTGGCGCAGCAAGATTTGCCGGCAGATGCAGCACTGCTGCAAGATTGAGCGTTAGCACCTACGATGCCAACTGCAAGGAAGAATGCGAAGAAGAAAATCGCTTTTTTCATGAGTGAAAAGATGTGATTTTGAATGTGAAATAATTTATTTTTTGCTTTCAAAGCAGTTCAAAAGTAAATGGTTTCCGTCGAATCAAAGGTCATTTTGGGATATCTTAACAGGTTAGGAACGGGTGAACAATAACTTGCCCACCCCAAAAAATTCGGGAGCGTTCTTTACTCCCCTTTTCCTGACAAAATCAAATTGTATCGGGCACTGTCATTGAGCAGTTTCACGGCCTCTTTTACTTCTGGATCGTTTACCAGATTCTTGCGGACTTTACCCCGCTGAAAGTAGTATCGCCCTACAATTTCCTGTTCAATTTCATGAAGGATGCGGTCGCGTTGCTTGACCAGTTCTCCTTTTTTTTCAGCCTTTATTTTGAGTTCCAAGGATTGTATTTCTGCCTCCAGAGGCCAGTTTTCCCGGATGGCGGTCTCGCGCAACTCAGCCATTTTTTTCTCTGAAAGGGTCTGATAATCAAAGTTTTTGGATTGCACGAATTTTGAAAAACCATCAAAATCTGTAAATTCAAAAATCTCAATTGAATCAATAGAAGCCCTATTTTGTGCAAACAGGGTGGCGTAATCAAAAATCACATTTTGATCCAGCAGGGCCTTCACCACGCCCATAGCCGTGTCCTGCGGCAAAAGCACATCTGGTTTGATTCCGCCGCCATCTAGCACAACGCGTCCTTTGCGGGTTTTAAACTGCGCACGTTCTGATTCTGGAATGTCCACAGGTTCGCCGTCTTTGTAGCGTACCGATTGGATACACCTGCCCGATGGAACGTAATATTTCGCGGTGGTGAGCTTGATACGTGCATTGTAGCCAAGTTCTTTGGTGTTTTGTACAAGTCCTTTACCGTAACTTTTTTGACCCATAACGACGCCGCGATCCAGATCTTGCAAAGCCCCAGCAGTAACTTCACTAGCGGAAGCGCTCATTTTATCCATCAGCACTACGAGCGGAATGTCTTTATCAATCGGCGAGTGTTGGGTGCGCAAGTTGAGATCCCACTCTGGCACTTTTCCACGGGTACTGGCCACGAGTTCACCTTTGGGCACAAAAACGTTTACCAGATTGACCGCTTCGTTCAAGAGACC
>JBBQSW010000053.1:0-13481 GCA_038213575.1 Chitinophagales bacterium
TTCGTACCCTCTAGATTGATTTTCAACATTTTGCCGCCGTCCCTTGGGTGAAATGAAACGACTGCGGCGCAATGGCATACATGGGTCACGCCTTCAAAAGCATCTTCTAAGGCTCCCAAATCTGTGATGTCGGCTTCCACCCACTCCACCATCTCTTCCACATCAGCGACCAGAGCCATGTTGCTGTTTTTTCGGCGCAAGGCTCTGACACGCAAACCTTTTTGGGTCAACAATCGTGTTAAATAGGAGCCTACGAATCCCGTAGCACCTGTGACTAAAACGAGGGAATCTTTCTGCATTGAGGTGTTATTTTTTCAAGCTCTGAGTGTATTCAGCTACGGCCTGAATTTCCTCTGAGCTAAGGATTGTATTGAAAGGGGTCATAAGTTTTTTGCCGTTGGTGATGATGTTGACCCGCTCTTCAAGGGTGAGTGCGCTTTGGGTCAGGTCTCTAGCACCGTTGAGGCCGAGCGTACCGTCTGACCCATGGCAAGTGACGCATTTTTGCCGGAAAACGGCCATGCCGTCTGGAACCGTTTTGGTGGCGCCAACTTGCCGGGCGGCTGCAGATCGCCGGGCAAGTTCCTCCTCAGTTGAACCGCATGCAGTGCAAAACAGCAGGATGCACCCAAGAAATATTGTAGTTATGTTGGACATAGTCATGTTTTTAGAAACTTGCTGTTCAGCCTATAAATTATACATTTTGACTAAAAAGCGGACAAAGATGAGGTAGGTTTCTCGCTTTGGGCCAAAATTTGCTCCCTCTTTTCTATAGACATCATTCAATAGAATATTTTAAAATTGGTCTTTTAGGAGCAAAAAATAAAAATTTGCTCTTGACAAAAGAGTGAAATGCAGTTACATTTGCTGCCTCTTAATGTTTCAACACTTATTTCTGCTAAAAGATATTTACTGAGTTTTACTTAATGTTTGTTCATAGTGTTTGTTTTTTGTTTTGTCCCTGTCGAGTAGCAATATTTGACAGGGTTTTTTATGTCTATTTGGGTAGCCACGAATTGCACAAATTTTCACCAATACGACACTCCTTTGCGGCATTAGGAACGCGGCACCAATAAATTAGTCATTTTAGGTCAACCATTTTTTCATCAGACAACACTATTTTTCTGCGAATAGTTGGGCTATTTAAAGAAAAATAGCGGCCGTATGATGGGACAAAGGGTGGCATCAAATGACTAAGTTATTGGTGCCGCGTTCCTTAGCGCGTTTCGTGGGTACCCAAGCACATTGTTTTTGTTAAAATTTCGCCCAATTTGGAAATTTACCATTTTTGGCACACGTTTGGATAATTGACTATTGCTTCATACAATAGAAACGGTTTAGTGAAAAAGCCCAAGGCAAACGTGCCTTGGGCTTTTCTTTTTTAGTGTAACAGACTTTCTAAGGTGTGCCACACATTTATCCGCAGGAGATGATTAGCTCAGCGCAACAAGGTCAAGCTCCCCGCTTTTACCTTTTCCACACCGTCACATTTGTAGCGCAACCGATACAGGAATACCCCCGGGTTAGCGGGTTTGCCGTTCGTAGTGCCGTCCCAAGTCTCGAATTGTGTAGCTGCCTCAAACACACGGCCTCCCCAACGGTCAAATATCTCAAAGGAGATAAAATCATCCACCGCAAAGGGGTTACTTATACCAAAAATGTCGTTGACCTTCGGTGTTTCGCTGGGTGTGAACGCATTGGGGATGAAAACCTGGTTGCAGTCAAGCGTGGCAGGATCAATGACGGTTACATGGACGGTATCCTGAGCGATACAATCGTCATCATAGGTAAATACAATCTTATACGTCGTCGTCTCTGTAGGTGTAATCAGAGGCTGTGCCACCGTAGGGTCATCAACCCCTGACAAGGGAGACCATGTGTATTGACCTACACAGTATTGTGAAACCTCCGGTTGGAAAGAATTCCCGAGATAAACCAAAGTGTCGCGGGTCAAGATTTGATCGGCGCGTAGGTTGTATTTTTTTAAATCCTCTTCGATGAGCGCCTTGCTGTGAAAGCGCAATTCGTCAAAAACGCCCTCAAATTCCACATCAAGCGGACAAACCGGATCGCCGATAACGAGCGGTGTTGTATTGGTCAGGTCTATACGGGCAGCAGAGGTTCGGGAATCACGCCAGATTCCGTTTACATAAAGCGAGAAAAGCTTGTTGCTTCGTGTAATCGTAATGAATTGCCAACATGCATTGGGATCAAGTTTGGAAGTAACTGTAGCGAGCAGGGTATCATTCTCGCTAATTCCAGCGGAAATGGTCCCGACCGTCCCGAAGTCGTTGTAACGGACCCAAAAAGCATGGTTCAAATTGCAGGAATCTTGCTTTGCCATTACAAGTTGCGAGGCATTTTGTTGAGCGCTTTGTGGAGTAGGACGAAAATAGAAACTCACCGTGAAATCGCTGGTACTGAACACATCGGCGAATGGTCCTACAAGATTAAGGGCATCATTATCGTCCTGAAAATACATGGCGGAATCCTGAAGGCCACATGCGCAACCAATGCCACCTTTGAGTGCCCCGCTGGAGCCGTTGCCGCTATCGTCGACGCCTTTGCAGTTGTCAAAAGAAAAGTAGGCTTCCAATTTGTCTGATTGGGCTGAAGCCGCGGCAGAAATAAATAATAAAGAAAGGAGAAAAAATAATCGCATCCGAGAATCGAGTTTTGGAAAGGTTGAGATGGTTTAGGGTGTTTAGGGTTTAGGGTTTAGGGTTTAGGGTTTAGAGGGTTTAGAGGGTTTAGAGGGTTGAGGGTTGAAACGCAGCCGATGCCTGGAAAGTGTGGGCTTTGAAACTGAAATGGGCTTCGTGCCAAAAAACGACGTTTTTATCGTCCAGGCATCCCGCCCAAGTCGCCCATTCCGGGCGGCATCATGCCTTGCAGAAGCTTGTTGGTTTCGAGGGCGGCCTTTTTCTTGGCTTCTTCCAAAGCCTCGTTTACGGCCACCAGCACCAAGTCTTCTACTTGCTCCAGATCGTTCATGTCCAGTTTGGCTGGGTCAATCTTGATGTTTTCAATGTGCAAGTCGCAGCCGGCTTTTACCGTTACGGCGCCGTCACCAGCATCCGCTTCTACAAAAGTTTCAGCCAATTTTTGTTGCAGTTCTTCTTGCTGCTTTTGGAGGTTGCCGAGTAGGTTATCGAACATGATCTATAAAGTGATAGGGTGATGAGGTTTATAATTAAAGTCCGTCAGTAATGGCGTCTTTGTTGATTTTACGAATCATTCCGCGCAATACAGCACTTGCGCCCACTTCCACAAACTCCGTGATGCCATCGGCGAACATGTTTTCTATTGTTTTGGTCCAACGAACAGGCGCGGTGAGTTGGGCAATCAGATTTTTTCGGATTTCTTCAGGGTCAGTCACAGCCTTTGCGTGAACGTTTTGATAAACAGAGCAGATGGGTTTTGAAAAATTGGCCGCGTTGATGGCCTGCTCCAGCTCATCTTGCGCAGGCTTCATCAATGGCGAGTGGAATGCCCCGCCCACTGGCAACACCAGTACCCGCTTGGCTCCCAGAGCCGTCAGTTTCTCTACTGCTATTTCAATGCCCCTGCGGGAGCCGGAAATCACCAGTTGACCCGGAGAATTGTAGTTGGCTGCCACAACAATCTCATCTTCAATACTTTGGCAAACGGCTTCTACGGCATGATCTTCCATGCCCAACACGGCGGCCATGGTTCCGTCCACCAGTTCGCAAGCCTTTTGCATGGCAGACGCCCGCTTGTCCACAAGCAAAAGCGCCTCCTCAAAAGACAAGGCGCCTACTGCACAAAGCGCTGTGAACTCTCCCAGGGAATGCCCTGCCACTGCCGCAGGTTGAAACGCATCACCCACCACTTTTGCTCGTATGATGCTTTCTAGAAATACCGCCGGCTGGGTTACGTTCGTCTGGGTTAGATCCTCCTTGGTTCCATTGAACATTACATCACTGATACGCCAGCCAAGTATAGCGTTAGCTTGCTCATAAAGTTCATTGGCATGGGTGTTTGTCTCGTAAAGTTCTTTGCCCATACCCTCGGCCTGAGAACCCTGGCCCGGGAAAACATATCCTTTCATGCTGTGAAATTTTTGCTGATTTGACCCAGCGAGCATGGCTTTGAAATTTTGCCCGCCAGTTTCAGACAGCAAAAGTAGTAAAAGGGCAAAACGTTCAGAGCAGAAACCTTTAAAGCCTCGGGGTGGTGGAGGTTTTTTTGCTAGTTCGCGTCATTTTCAATTTATTCTTTATATCTTACTTCATCGATACAATACAATTGAGTTCTTTTGGCCTTGGAAACTGCTTAAACCTTTTCTTTAAGGATATTTGCAGTGTCATTACACTTATTCATTTTATTACAATCTAAATTCATTTTGAAAAATGCAACTCATGCAGTTCTTTGGGCTGTTAACCAATTAATCCCTCATGGTAAGGCAACCTTCCCCTTAGGAAGGAGACATAACCGTCTTCCTACACTGGCTAACGCTCTTTTCTCGATTCCACTGCTTGTCTTAGGGCTATTATTCGCAACCCTTCAGGCAGAAGCACAGACCATCTCTGGTTCTGTTTTCGCTTCTAGTTGTTCCAAAGTTGGCGGTGGCGGACTGGCCATTACTGTCACGTTGCCTAATGGGACTGCTTTATCTGTACCTGTAAATCTGAACGGCTCTTGGTCGTTTACCATCCCTGAAGGGGCCCCGGAGGGCACATACACCTTCACGTTGAACGGCGGAACACCTGTTGCAGGTTACACCTTGATAAAAGGTGCACCCAACGTAATCGGTGCCAATTTCACACTTATGCCGCCGCCCATTCCTGATTTGACGGTCAATAATACTCCTATCAACATGAACAGTCCAGCTCAGTTCTATACCTGTCAAATGGGGCTGCCTCCAAATTATGGACTCAATTTTTTTGGAATTTCTTCTTCTGCTATTGTTTTCGGAGGCCAAGAATTCTTTTGTTGGCGAACCCTCATTTATCTTGCTGACGATTTAGGAAATCATTCTAACCCACCTATCCATATCACCGAGTGGCAAAACAGTTTCCGCCCGCCCCAAGCATTCTGGTTTAAACTAGGGTCGGGCAGGAATTACGTGGTGGAATTGCAAAGAAAATGCTGCCAAGATACAGGCGAAGAAGCAATCGTATCCAGAAAGGGATGGTTTAAGTATAGCTCGCTGAGCACGGCTGATGTCAACTTCACTTATATGGCCACCAACACGGTAGAAAACATTAACAACGATTCCCCCATCAATGGTAAGATAGCCCGCTCTGAGACACACCCTGGACCACAACTGGGCAGATACTCAATAGGTATGGATGCTTCACCTACTTCTGGCAACAATATTCAAAACTACCAATACAAGATATTTGAGTTAAATTGTTCTAATGGTCAGTTTATCCAGCCTGCAATCTACACTTCTCCAGTTATTGTACCCCAAGGCGGGATTCTGAGTGACAACATACCGTTCTTAGATTTACCTATCGGAGATAACGACCCAGTTACACCTCCTTTCTTCACCGTGCCTGCTAACACTACTGGCAAGTGCTTTGCCATGACTCTTGACGTGACTAACCCATGCGGAACCGTCACTGCAACTGGATATTTCACCATCACGACCCAGTGCAATTTCTGTTTGGGTACTCCGGGTGGAGAGGGCGAAGAGCCAGGTATGAAACATATCGGAGCAATTTTACGGGAAGATGGCTATCTAGATAATATGGCTACTAAGGTTTCGGCGTTCCCTAATCCTGGCAATACCTCCGTGGCACTCGCATTTAGCGTTGAGACGGATAATGAACTTGTAAATCTAGAAATCGTCGAGATTGCCAGCGGACGCGTGGTTTCAAAGCCCATTGCTTCCGAGCAATTAGAAAAAGGCGAACACCTACATTTGCTTGATGTGTCTTCTTTTACTCCTGGTCTCTACCAATACCGCTTGTCGGTAGGTAAAACAGTAGTGGCAGGCAAGTTTGCAAAAAATTAAATGTCCTGACTATATGCGGTTGGGCACCTGACAGTTGCCCAACCGCTTTTATCATATACCTACCATGTCTATAAGAATTGTTTTCCTCTGTACAGCCATGCTGTTCATGCTTAGCTATTTATCAGGACAAAACTTAGTCCCTAACCCAGGTTTTGAAAAATATGTACGTTGTCCGGTGAATGAGGGTGATTTTACAGGCTTTGTCAACGATTGGTTTACGTTCCATTTAACACCAGATTATTTCCGCACCGATTGTTCACCTGCCATAAATCTCTTATGTCCTTACAAACCGAAGAGTGGACGAGGATTTGTCGGCACCTCGTTGCTATACAAATCGGATATTTTGCAAATTTACCAACATGAGTATATACAGGTAAAATTGCTTGAGCCTTTAAAAAGCACTCAGCCCTATTATTTGCAATTTTATGTTTATAATGCAGGCTGTGCCTATAATATTGACCGATACGACGCCCATTTTTCCAAACTTGTAGTTTCGGAACAGTCCGCAAATGGGCTTTTGTCCGTTACGCCCCAGTTTAAAAACATGCAAGGGATCATCCCTGACGGTGAATATGTACGCATAGGAGGGTGTTTTTCAGTAGATGGTGAAGAACAATACATGGTATTGGGGAATTTCAATACCGACGAAGAAACGGATACTATCAAAGGCCGAAACAATCCAGTAGGTTATCGAGGCAGCTATTCTTTTTATGACGACGTAAGTCTTATCGAATTGCCAGATCAAGAAATCTACCATGAGTCTTTATCTTGTGTGGGCGACACAATACACACAGCCCAACTTCTGCCAATCCCCGGCCTGCCTTTTCAATGGGATGATGGAAGTCAAGACAGTATTATCACAGCCTCTATGCCTGGCGAGCGATGGCTAGATTTTTCTTTGCCAAATTGCAACATCACTAAAAAGATAAAGGTCGCTTTTAGATCCTGCGCACCTTGCAAGGAGCCATACATCCCCAATGTATTTATGCCCAGCGCAAACACACCAAACAACGCTTTTGGCATGTTCTTCCAATGCCCCCCCGACTTTTACCATATTCAAATTTTTAACAGTTTTGGAACCTTGCTTTTTGAATCATTTGAACCATCTGATACTTGGGACGGGCGAGCGTTTGGCGATATAGCCATGCCAGGAGTTTATATTTATCTTTTGAGATACAAGCCCTTTGAAGAAACAGACTTCAAACAAATAGCAGGCGATGTGACCTTGGTACGGTAAAAGCCAATTTAGGAAAGAGTGAACAATAACTTGTTACTTTTGCCCACCCGCTCAGGGTTTTCTTTTTCAAATGGCCCAATACTTCGACCTCCAAGCCCTCAATCACCAAATCCACCTCGAAAGCGGATTCGTGGAACAACTGAAAGCAGAGACCTCCAAAGTCATCGTCGGCCAGGAGCAAATGCTCGAAAAATTACTCATTGGGCTGCTAACCAAAGGCCACATCTTGCTGGAAGGAATGCCCGGACTGGCCAAAACACTGGCCATCAAGACTTTGGCGCAAGCCGTGGATGCCAAGTTCAGCCGAATTCAGTTTACCCCCGACTTGCTTCCAGCCGATGTGCTGGGAACGATGATCTACAACCCGGCTCGCTCGGAATTTACGGTGCGCAAAGGCCCGGTATTTTCCAACTTTGTGCTCGCCGACGAGATCAACCGCGCTCCAGCCAAGGTGCAGAGTGCGCTGCTGGAAGTCATGCAAGAACGGCAGGTCACCATCGGCTCCGAGACCTTTCCCCTGGAAGACCCCTTCCTTGTACTGGCCACCCAAAACCCCATAGAACAGGAAGGCACCTACCCACTCCCCGAAGCGCAAGCCGACCGCTTTTTGTTGAAAGTTAAAATCGGCTACCCTTCCAAGGAGGAAGAGCGCGACATTATGCGCCGCAATTTGTCGGGAGAACAACCCCATGTCCACAAAGTATTGGATACAGCCACCTTGCTCCGTGCCCGTGAGGTGATGCACGGCATTTATATGGACGAAAAAATAGAACAGTATATTCTTGATATTGTGTTTGCCACACGCAATCCAGCTCAGTTCGGACTTCAGAACCTTGCTCCGCTCCTACAGTATGGCGGTTCGCCGAGGGCCAGTATCGCATTGGCGCAGGCTTCCAGAGCTACTGCTTTTTTGCGTAGAAGAGGCTATGTGGTGCCTGAAGATGTTCGATACATTTGTGCGGATGCGCTGCGACACCGCATCGGACTAACTTATGAGGCAGAAGCAGAAGGGCTAACCGCAGAAGACATCATAACGCGGGTGCTCAATGCGGTGGAGGTGCCCTGAGGGAAATTTTCACGGGTTTAAAGCAAAGACCAAAAAACAGGTGTTACATTTGTCTGCTCAAGCCATTAGAAATGGCCTTTGACCTTTCCTTTTGCTACCGTTCGGGGATGTCTGTTTATCTCCAACAAGTCAATTATTCTCGGAGCAGTTTTTGTAAAAATTAGTACGAAAAAAGTGAGTAAGCTACTATGTCAGAAATCGCCAATTTCATTGAACAGACCATCCTGAAACCCGACACCAGCATGGCCGATGTGCGCCGCATTTGCGAAGAAGCCCAACGGTATAAATTTGCAGGGGTCTGTGTACCACCACTATTTGTGCGCGATGCCAAGCGATTAATGGACGAAATGCACCCAAAAACCCGGGTTGTTACCGTGATCGGTTTCCCCATGGGATACTCAGCCATAGCAGCCAAAAGCGAAGAAATCAAACGCGCCACAGAGGATGGAGCAGACGAAATTGATGCAGTCATCAATATTGCAGCCATCAAAAGTGGGCTGTGGAATCATGTGGGCAACGATATAGAGGCGCTCGCGCTTGCCACCAATATGCGGGGCCGTACGCTTAAACTAATTCTCGAATGCGGACTGCTTAACTCCGAAGAGATTCGCCGGGTTTGTGAATTCGCGAACTCTGCTCGGGTTACTTACCTCAAGACAGGTACAGGCTTCCATGGTCATACCGCTACGCCCGAAATGGTGCGCACGCTCCGGGCACTTGCTCCCGCCAACATAAAAATCAAAGCTGCCGGAGGAATCCGAACTTTGGCAGATGCACAGGCCTTGCTGGATGCAGGCGCTGATCGAATTGGCACTTCAGCAGGCGTGGAGATTGTTTCAGCATCCAAGTAAATTTTGTTCAGCGAAAAAAATTTGGGCGTAAAAACATTCTTACTTACTTTCGTCCGCAACTAATCCTTTGTGTGCGATGACTACCAATTCCATGATTAAAAGCGGGCAGCTCTTGGTGGCAGAGCCTTTTATGCTCGACCCGTATTTCCGACGTGCTGTAATACTGCTATGCGAACACCATGAAGAGGGGAGTGTAGGCTTCATCCTGAACAAAAAAACGGATATGAAGGTAACCGACCTCATCAACACCTTCCCAGAGTTTGAGGCGGAGGTGTTTTATGGTGGCCCTGTGCAAACCGACACCCTGCATTATGTCCACAATGTGGGCGATTTGTTGGAAGAAAGTATCCAACTCACCGATGGCGTGTGGTGGGGTGGCGATTTTGACAGCCTCAAATTTTTGATCACGAGTGGCTTAATAGAGCCCGGCAATATCCGATTCTTTGTAGGCTACGCTGGCTGGTCGGGCGGGCAGCTCGATGAGGAAATGGAGATTGGCTCCTGGGTGACAGCCCACATGCACGCCAACTATCTTTTCAAATCTAAGCCCGCTAACCTTTGGAGTCAGGTTATGTACAACAAAGGCAATCGCTTTGAAATCATAGCGGACATACCAGAATATGTGAGCTGGAATTAAAAAATAGTAGGCCATGGCGGTTGACAGAAGCACTAGCAAAGGGTCTCTGCCAACTGATTTGTCCGCAACCGACTATTTTACGCATTCAAAAGGATGAAGGATTTTTCCGGCAAACTACCTTTGCCGGAATATCCTTCCTTCTTGTATGAATAGACTTAAACTCGCGCTTCCCCTGATTGCCTTTTGCTTTTCGGGCTTTGCCCAAAACAGTTCCCACATTACAGGCAACCTTCAAGCCAACGGCAATTTTTTCTTTGCCGCTGATTCCGTGCTGGGCACAGCGGGAATCCCGCAATACGACAACCAGAAATTTGGCGCAGAAACCTGGCTTTCACTCAATTATTCCCACAACGGTTTTGATGCAGGCTTGCGTTTTGATATGTTCAACAACTCAAATTTGCTCAATCCCAACGCATCGTATTCTGATGTTGGCATCGGCCGCTGGTTTGTGCACAAGAAGATTGATAAGTTTGACATCTCAGGAGGCTACCTCTATGGCCAAATCGGGTCGGGGATCATCTACCGCGCTTACGAGGAACGCACCCTCATGATTGACAATGCGTTGTTTGGCGCCCAAGTGGGTTATCAGATCAATGACAATTGGAACGTAAAAGCTTTCACCGGGCGGCAAAAACAACAGTTTGACCGCTACGGAACAATTCTGAGAGGGGGTGTTATTGAAGGGTTTGTCAAACCGGATTCCACCAAAAATTTCTCTTTTGCGCCGGGTGCAGGCATCGTTGGGCGTACCTACACCAGTGAAACCATTGACGACGCCAAGTTTGAAGTTGCTGGTTATTTTAAGGACGAACAGATTGATTTGCAGTACAATACCTACGCTGCAACCGTTTTTAACACTTTGACGGCAGGCGATTTCACCTGGTATTTTGAAGCCGCAGCCAAAACAAAGGATGTTATATACGATCCCAATGCGCCCCGTTCTATTCTAATCAACAATAAGATTGATACTGTTAACGGCAAACTCGTGAATCGTGAAGGCTACACGTTCTATTCAAGCCTTGCCTATTCAAAAAAAGGTTTTGGCATTACGCTTGAAGCCAAGCGCACCCAGGATTTTTCACTCCGTCAAAATCCCAATGCTTTGGGTATACAGGGCCCAATCAATTACTTGCCACCGATGGCAAAACAGAATACCTACAGGCTTACAGCCCGATTTGCACCCGCTACACAGGAACTTGGGGAGCAGGCTCTGCAATTGGACGTGCGGTACAAACTGAACAAAAAACTATCTGTAGGGATCAATTTTTCTGATATCCAGTTTTTGGACGGAACCGAACTTTACCGTGAAATCACACCCGAATTCACCTACAAACAGAAACGCAAGTGGCAGTTCATCGGTGGTTTGCAGATATTGAAATACAATATCTTTGTTTATCAAGGGAAGGACACTTATGTAAATGCCCTCACTCCTTACGCTGAATTTTTGTATAAATTTACTCCTCGAAAATCCATCCGTGTCGAAGCACAATACCTGGCTACCGAGGATGAATTTGGTTCTTGGGCAAACGGTCTGGTAGAAGTTGGCCTTGCCCCACACTGGATAATCTATGCGTCTGACATGTACAAAATAAAGCAAGGAGCACTGGATCCGAAGATTACTTCGGAGAAAGCAAAAGAAAAAACCAAATACGATGAAACCCATTTCCCCTCGTTGGGCGTTGTATATTCAAGGAAATCCAACCGCGTGTCATTGGCTTATGTGAAACAAGTGGAAGGTATCAATTGTGCGGGCGGTATTTGTCGTTTGGAACCAGCTTTCCATGGGGTTCGACTTACCCTGAACTCATCTTTTTAGAAGCCGTTCTTTATCAAATAATCAGGCTTGCCCCCTTCCAATTTTTTAGTAAACTAAATTCAATTTTTGCGATGAAAAATATTCTGTTCCCCCTTTGCTCCGCTGCGCTACTGTTTGTGGCTGCATGTAAAGAGCAGCCCATACTTATTCCAGATCCAAGCCTGAACGTTACTGGCCGAACCGTTTTGGTAGAAGAGGTAACCGGGGTGCGCTGCACTAACTGCCCCGTAGGATCTCAGACACTCGTTGCTTTGCAGCAGCAATATGGCACCGACAAACTGGTGGTGGTTTCTCTTCATGCTGCAGCCAATTTTTCTGTTCCTTACACCAATCAGGAAGATTATCGCTCGGCCGAAATACAAGAGCTTGCCAATTATATAGGTGTACTCGAAGGCTTCCCAACCGCGTCGGTTAACCGCCGATTGCTGCCCAACGAAACAACGATCTTCCTTACCCCTCATACCCGTTGGGGGGGAGAGGTTGCACAGGATTTGTTAAAAGACCCCAGCCTCGCGCTTACTTTGGAAAACACCTTTGATCCTGTATCTCGTGCACTTAGCGTAAAAATTGGCATTTTATCAGATTTAACGCAAATAGGAGAGCGCCGATTGACTGTCTTGATCACCCAAGACAGCATTATTGGTCAACAACTCAGTGGTTCATCACTCATTCCAAATTATGTTCACCGCCATGTAGTACGCGATGTGGTAACGGCTCCAAGCGGCGACATCATTGTAGAAACGCTCGAAGCAGGCCAGCTGGTCAACAAAACGTATAACGTCTCTTTACCCGCCGATTGGGAAGCAAAGCATTGCTCCGTAATTGCCTATGTCCATGGGGGCGTTGTCGACAAAGAAGTGCTTCAGGTGGTGGAAAAACACGTGATAGAATAATGGTTTAAGCAGTCGTACTTTCGCCGCCGCAAAACCAATACCACCCTTCACCACACGGAAAAAGGGAAATACGGTGAGGCTTTAATGCCGTCAACCGTGTACCGTCAACCGTCAACCGTAAACCATCAACCGTAAACCGTTCAAATAATGTTCCAGCTAACAGAAGAGCAGCTCGCCGTACAACAAGCAGCCAGAGATTTTGCCCAAAATGAACTAAAACCAGGCGTCATCGAACGCGACAGCAAAGGCCAGTACCCCACAGAACAAGTAAAAATGATGGGTGAACTCGGCTTCTTCGGCATGATGGTGTCGCCCGAATATGGCGGTGGCGGTATGGATTCCCTTTCCTACGTACTTGCCATGGAGGAAATTTCAAAGGTGGACAGCTCTTGCTCCGTGATTATGTCAGTGAACAATTCCTTGGTTTGCTGGGGCATCGAAACGTATGGCTCAGAAGAGCAGAAGCGTAAATACCTGCCCAAACTCGTTACAGGCGAATGGATCGGCTCTTTCTGCCTTTCCGAACCAGAGGCTGGCTCCGATGCTACCAGCCAGCGCACTACGGCGGTGGATATGGGCGACCACTACCTGCTGAACGGCACAAAAAACTGGATCACCAACGGCGCAACTTCCAAACTTCATCTCGTGATGGCACAGACCGATGTACCCAAAGGCCACAAGGGAATCAATTGCCTCATCGTGGAGGCTGGTTCGCCGGGCGTGGCAATAGGAGCGAAAGAAGATAAACTTGGCATTCGTGCTTCCGATACCACTTCCATCATGTATTCCGATGTGAAAGTGCCCAAAGAAAACCGTATCGGTGAAGATGGATTTGGGTTCAAATTCGCCATGAAAACGCTTTCTGGGGGCCGAATCGGAATCGCCGCGCAGGCATTGGGCATTGCAGCGGGGGCTTATGAACTCTCGGTAGCCTACGCAAAGGAACGACAGGCTTTTGGCAAACCTATCAGCCAGCACCAGGCCATCGCTTTCAAAAT
>JBBQSW010000054.1:0-13423 GCA_038213575.1 Chitinophagales bacterium
ATGGATAAGTGCTGGCAGCAATATCCCTCCTTCGAGTTACCTGTTAAACCCGCCCTTAGTTCTCTCAACCCAGTATCAAGTACAAATTCAGGCTATATGCACCTTGGATACCAGTGTATTTTCCCCTGTGGTTACATTTACTACTGGACAGCAAATTGGGCCTTGCCTTGCCAATAAAAATGCAGGCAAGGATTTGAGTTCCCAGGCCATTTTGGAGCTTAACCACGAACTTAACGCACCGAGTGCATTTTCGTTTGCCTCCATGATCGGCTTGAATGATGGTGGCCTTGTGTTCCGATCCTTCCAAAATGAAAGCAGCAATCAAATTACGTTGTTGACCACCCAATTCAGGAACTTTCACACCATGGATGAGGATTTTGACAATTCTTTGGAAAGTTATGATCTGAATATAAAACCTAAACAAACCAACCCAGAAGGCACCCCAGCCAATATGTGGTACAACAAGTCCTTGTACACATTGTACCGACAAACCCATGGGTTTGCGAATATAACAAGTGCCACCGAACTCCTCCAATACGGACCACAAAGCTGGAAAGAGAAAATTTATAGGGAGAGCGATTGGTCTCAATCTGGCCCTGCGGGTATCAAAAATTCATTTACGAACTACACCAAAAAGTTCATTGATGAATTTGCGCCTGCCAATGGCACAGGCACTCAAATACTGGTTTCCAATTTTCAAGTAGGCAACGAACTTTGGGATTATCCTGTAAAAGCCGATTACCATAGCCTGCTTCAAGGCGCGCACAGTGCTTTTGTGCTCAAATACGGCCTTAAATCCGATGGTGGCTGGAAAATGAAACTAGTAGCGGGCGCTTTTCAAGCCTACCGCGACAACAACTGCAGCTCCATACTTCGGGATTTTTCCAATTGTAACGGAGCGCTGGAACGCCATGATTTTATTGGCGATTATTTGGAAGTTTCCGATTGCGATTTGCTGAAAGACTTAGATGCGTTGGATTGCCACCCCTACAGCTTTTTGCCTGGCACGACGAACTGGACTCATCCAGAAAGCCCCAGTTCAGAAAGCTGGCAAATCAGAAATATGGCCGCCTGGTTGAACGCCAATAAAAATAGCGCTACAGGCGTGTTAGACAAGACCCGCCTTTGGAGCACGGAGTACGGGTTCGACAGCAATCCAACGAGCGGGGTAGGGGAGAAGACCCAATCCGCTTACCTCGTCCGTGGCTTGTTTTTACATAGCAGGTACCACTTTGAAAAAGTGTTTTTTTACAACGCTTTTGATGTGGCCCGGCCCACCGATACTTACTACAATGGCCTATACAACAGTGCCGGGTTTTGGAGATTGGGTACACACCCTGCGAATAGTGCCTGGGCATCTCCCATCGAAGCACATGGAGCCACCGCTAAACCAGTCTGGTTTGCAATGATGGATTTGAAGGAGCGTTTTGGCGAGCACGTTTTTCACAAGGTTCTGGTTGAAGATGCCGACGCGTATGTCATTTTGATCGCCAAGCCCGACAGTACGGAGCCATATCTTGTCTTTTGGTCGCCAAGGCAGACCAATGATGCCAATATTGATCAAGACATTCCCTTCGCCATAACGATCAACTGGTTGGGTGCTTTTGCTGAAGGCTACACCGTGGAAGGCAAAATGGCACAATCTTTTGCGCAAAGTATCCAATCTGGGCAGGCTTTTGAAGCACTGACAGAACCCATGTGCGGTAGCGTCAAACTTGACATCATTCGCAGAAACCCAGCCTTTGTTCGGCTGGTGAATTGCGATGCGTGTTCAAATATCACCCATCCCGGCAGCATTGTTCTGCCCATCCCCAATATGGGCAGCGCTCCATTTGACCCAGGTCTAATCTCCAGCAATGCGGAAGCGAGTGGTGGCAGCGACGGCACGATAGAGTACCAATGGCAACAGTCTACAGACAACATCGTTTTTACGAATATTTTCGGTGCAACTGCACCAGACTACAATCCCCCAAGCATCAGCCAGACCACCTATTTTCGTCGGGCAGCCAAACGCAGTCTCTGTATGGATTATGTGCACGGGTCATCCGTAGCCATTGTTGTTGGCAATGCTTGCCCAAAAATAAGAACCTTCCAGCGCGTCGCACATGATATGCAAGGCTGCAGCCCCAATGGCGACTATTTTTACGAAATGGAGTTGGACAATGTGGCGATGAACGAACAAATTGCCCTGAATGGCTTACCGCCTAATGGTATTAATATCCCCTTGTGCATGTTGAATGGGGTGGCGCTTACGACTACGACTTTTTTGGCCAACCTGCACTTCGTTGCCAGCAATGCTTTACAGTGGCAGGTCAATGCAGGCGCAGGCAGCACTCAAACCCTTCGCCTGTACTACTGCTGGGCGGATGCATATCCCAATCCAGTGGAGCTTACCACGGCCACTTCCTTGTGCTCCGGGCTTACAACACCCTGCGCGGAAGGGTCAAACTTGACCGATCCAGGCAGTGGGGAGCGTGATGATTCCTTTTCAAGCCATTCAGAGGAGCGATTCCATTTCACGACAACGCCCAACCCCAGCACAGAACAATTGCTGTTGACGTACACAGGTGCTCCTGCTGCACAATCTATCTTACGTATCCTGACAACAAACGGCCAATGTGTATCTACCCAATTCATTGCGGCACTGGTAGACCGACAGCAATGGGAAGTAGAGACCCGCGATATACCTCAAGGCATATACTTTGTTTGCCTGCAGACTGGAACAGCGGTTCAATGGGTCCTTTGGGAAAGGATCTGAGTCGAGATTCTTTTATTTTTGAATGGGAGAAAAGGGGAGAAGATAAGGGTTGGGTATATCTTTGCTTTGCTGGATACGAAATGGTTTTCGTATCCAGCAAAGTTTAAAAATATTGTAACCCAGATTTAAACCCAAATGTATCGTCCATTCAGCATAATTTTAGTGATCCTAAATTCAGCGGTACTCCTCGCTGCACAAACCAATGCCCCTGATTACCAAAATCTTTTTAGATTTGACAATTTAAAGGTAGAAAACGGCCTTCCCAGCCCGACAGTTATTGATATCGCTCGCGACAGCCGTGGCTTTGTCTGGTTTTACAGCACTCGAGATATTGTTCGATATGATGGTTTTGAGTTTCGGTGCTATCCGTTTCATGGAACAGTGCATGACCTTTCCCGTTTTGGAACAGATCAAAGGGGTAATTTATACACAACAGATGGGCAGAGTCTTTTTCGCTACAATTCCGTAGAGGACGGTTTTGATACGATTCCTTTGCCCATTCCACTCGGCCGACCGGAAGCGATCTGTTTTTTACATACGGGCAATCCGGATGGAACCGTATGGTTTAGACATGGAGACCGCTTGTACCGTATACGCAGCCCCGATAATCCTCCAGCATTGGTTTCTGACCGCTTGTTGCCTTCCGATCGTTTTGTCGGCATGGTTAGTCGGGACGGCGAGGCTTGGTTGTCCAGCGTGAAAAATGTTGATCAGTCGGTTCGCCTTCAGCAGGCAAACAGTGCTGGAAATGACCATATTGAGGTTGAAATCCCCACTTTTATTCATTCTATTTACGAGGATGAAGCACGAGTATTGTGGATGGGTAGTTGGACCAAAGGGCTTTGGAGGTACGATTTAAATACGAAGGATACACGCAGATTTGACTCTCCATCCGCTGATAATCATATTTATGGTGTAATTCAGCTGCCGGAATGGACCGGCTTGGATATTTTTTGGCTCAATTCCAGGATATCAGGGCTGTATTTATTTGACCGAAAGTCATCTCAATTTGTCGCCAATATTCGATCTGTGGAGTCGCAGAAACAAAGTTTGGCCGCAACAGATGTCTATAACTTCCGCTACGACTCGGAAAATATTCTATGGCTAGGAACGCCTACTGGCGTATCCATGATGCACCCACGCAAACAGCGTATCCGCCAGATACATTTACACCAACCTAAAGATGAATACTTAACCCTGCCAATCGTCTCGGCGACACCTCGCCCACCCGAGGAGCTCTTTATGCTGTTTCGGGAAGACGATATACGCCTATACGATCCCGCAAAACGTTTTTGGCGGACCATTAACAAGGCCGCCCATGGCTTGCGTGAACAAAAGGCTGGTCACTATTTTCGAGCATGCTACGATTCGAATGGTCAACTTTGGCTGACAACTCCCACCGGATTATTTCAAGTTGATCAAAAACGAGGGCGCGTTACCCGGAAAGTAGCTGGACTGTCCCAAGACAAATGGCGATTTGGCGCGATTTGTCCCACTTCAGACGGTAAAATCTATTGGTACGATCAGTATCTGCGATGTTATGATACCCGCACTGGGAAATCCAAAACATTTTTCCACCGTCCTGATTCGAACGGATTGATGCCAGATGAAGGTGTGGTCGCTATCCTTCCCGCACAGGATGGAAATCTTTGGCTGGCTGCTTGGGATGCAGTGGTAAAGTTTAATCCGGCGAACCTACAATTGGAACGGTTCAAATTACACAAGTTTCCCAATGCAGAAAAATTTGGCTCAACCATCCTCCGCGTAGCGGTTGCAGGGGATTCAGCTCTTTGGATTAGCGCTACCACGGGTCTGATACGACTCGATTTGCACACCCGAAAGCAAGCGGTGTTTTATCCGAGTGGCGACAGTACCGCCCAATTTAGCGGAGGAGGGCTCGCATTAGACCGTTTTGGCAATATTTGGGCAGGTGATCATCATAGTATTTACCGAATGGACGCAAAATCCCGCCAGTTTACGGAGGTCAATCAGCGCGATGGTTTTTCTTCCAACGTACTATATGGGCTGACGGTAAATGGGGGTAAAATACTAGCCAACCGCTACCTGGGTGTAGTGGATGAAATCAATCCAGACATTTTTCAGTTGCCCCAACCAGCGCTACCCGCTTACATAACCGATGTGTATTTTGGAGCAGAACGACTACCGGTTCAAATAGATCAGACGGAGTCAGCACCTTACCACTTTGTAGGACGAGAGCATGCAATTACCATTCATTATACCGCGATTGACTTTGATCAGGCGCATAAAGCCAGGTTTGCATACCGTCTGGAGCCATTTGACAAGGATTGGGTGGATGCGGGCGGAGATCGGAGTGCTACTTATACCAACTTGGAAGGCGGAACCTACACGTTTAGGGTTCGAGTGGTAAATGGGGATGGTATTATCAGTGAGGTTTCAAAACCGCTCTGTTTTTTTGTCCCGCTGATTTGGTATCGAACCTGGTGGTTTTACAGTTTATTTATCCTTGCGGTGGGGGCGTTTTTTTATTTTATTTTCCGTTACCGCGAAATTCGCCGCCTGGAGCAGGAAAAACTCCGTTTGCGCATCGCCCGAGACCTGCACGACGAAATGGGCAGCACCCTGAGTAGTATATCCATCCTCAGCGAGGCAGCCCTGCGCAACCTGCAGACCGACATAGACCGCGCCCGTTTCGGAACCATCGGCGACCGAACCCGACAGGTTATGGATGCGATGAGCGATATTGTGTGGAGTGTGAATCCCGGCAATGACAACATGGAAAACGTGTTGCAGCGCATGAAAGAATTTGCCGTGGAAATCCTGGAAGCGCGGGAAATTCAGGTGCACTTCGAGGCAGATGAAACCGTAAAGCGCCTGAAATTGCCCATGGAAAAGCGCAAGGATTTTTATCTGTTGTTTAAAGAAGCCATTAACAATGCCGCCAAATATAGTGGTGCCTCCCATGTTTGGGTGATGGTGCGA
Organism: Chitinophagales bacterium; assembly: GCA_038213575.1. Lineage (GTDB taxonomy): Bacteria > Bacteroidota > Bacteroidia > Chitinophagales > Saprospiraceae > M3007. Next base: position 5,720 of record JBBQSW010000054.1, read on the forward strand.
GTGGTACAAAACAACCTAGCCTTGGAAGTGCGCGACAATGGTTGCGGCTTCGATCCTGGTACGGTGAAGCGTGGCAATGGATTGTGGAGCATGCAGGCAAGAGCAGAGCGAATGGGCGGAAAACTGCAGATCATAAGCAGTTTGTCCGAAGGAACTTGTGTGCGGATGAGCCATATCACATGATCATGGGATTGTCTAGTAGTAGTGTATAACTGATCTTTGTGCCGTAATTCAGTATCGCTGGGGTTGGTGCCATAAAGCAATTACCTGCTTTGAAACATCATCTTAGTTGAAATATCAGTTCACTTTACTAAACCAACCATGAAAAAAAATCTGCCCTCCATACTTTTCTTCTTCGTTAGCACCTTGACTTCTGTTTCCGCGCAATGGTCCGAAGCCAATTTTAGATCCACTCAGGAGACCATCTTGCCTTCAGGTACTTTTGAAGCTGGAAAAGACGGATCCAGACCTTACTACATTGCCAAAGTCATATTCAATGGCGCCACCTATATTACCAAAATAGGCAAAGGCTGGACAGGCGTTAGTGTGCCGCACGGCAGTACAGTGGTCAATATTGGGATGATCGGCGCCAGCAACAACCCATTTCAGGTGTATTGTAGGGAGGCGGAGTGGGCTGCCGCGGGGAACGGAAGCGCTCCTACAAATTCGGTCACGGTTTCTACAACAGAAGGCGACGTATATATCGCCAAAGTGAACATTGGCCCCAGCAAAACGACGATTGGTTGGGTGCCCGTAGGCCAATCGGAGGCGCAATATCTGGACCAAGGGAAACTATTGAGGACCACCAACTATCAATTGTTGACGGGCAATTCCACGTCCCCCCCAGTTGCCGCGACCCCTCACAACACCCTTACGGTATCCCCGGAAACGCGTCGGGCGGTGGGCAACAGACCCTCGGTCGTCATGGCCCCAGGCCCTCAGAACAGCGGGAATGCACCTTCCGGGAACATGAATACGGGTGGGGTCACCCTCGCATTTGTTTATGATAACGGCCAACCGGTCAATGGCGAAGACGCCTCTGTGGAAGTGACGGTTTACAACAGCGCCACCCGGGCAATGGTGGGCTCTTACCAACTGAACAGTGCGCAGGGTGAATTACCACTGACCAGTCTCGCTCCAGGCGCCTACAATGCAACTATCAAGGCCAGCTATCAAGAAAACAACAGTGGTAACCGGGAGGGTTGGAGCAACACGATTTCACTGTCCCATTCCCCCAATCCGTTCAACTTCACTATTCGAGGCGGGATGATCGCTATAGAACGCGTAATGCTCTACTGAAGAAGTAAGCCTCCCGCATTCAGTCAACATTGCTTTGGGCAGCATAGAATCCCTTGCTACCCTGCCTTCGGCATGGCTATCAAAATCTACCTAAATACAACAATATGAAACAATTCCTCCTCCTCACTTCGATCTCCTACCTGTTTTTCGTGGCCTGCGCCAAAGAAGACAAAACTTGCCCGGCAGGATTGACGGGTACCAACTGCGACGAGACCATCACCCCCAAAAGTATCATTGTCAAAAGCGTAAAAGTAACTGGCGTACCCCCTTATCGTGCGAATGGAATAGATTGGGATAATACTGAAGCAGGCGTAGAGCGGTATCCAGATTTACTCATCCAGATAAGGCCCAATGTGCTGGGCGCCCCATACATCAACGGAGCAAATTTGGTTCCGAACGCTGATGTATTTAGCGGGCAGTCTTTCACCATCGGTTTTCACAACCCTCTCAACCCGGAAGCGCACAAACTCAAGCAAAACCTGACAGGGTTATTCGCTATTGGTGTTTTTGACTATGACAATTTGGGCCCCACGGTCACTTATGAAGAGATGGATGTTATTCTCTTCCAATTTTATGAAGCAGGAAGAGCATTCCCCAAAGGTCTGGTAGTCAACAGCGCTGGGGTCACCTACGAACTCGTACTCGAATACGAGTATTGACGGGAACCGAGCCTGTCGAACACCTACTTCAAAACAAAAGACCTCATGAAAAAAACAGTCCTTTTTTTGTTGTGCCTTGCCGCAATACAGCAATCGGCACGAGCCTTGCCCCTTTACGACGAAGGCGCAATGCTCGTGGCTGGTGTACAATTGCTGCGCGACAAAGACAATGAAAACGAATATTACTACCTGCCTCAGTACCCGCACCTCGCTACAAAGCCAGACGGCACATTTGAATTGGTTTGCCTAAAATACGTCGGAGCAAACAGTCAGACCAGCGGCGGTTTGTTCCACGCGCTGGTGGAGTTCACGTTGCCCGCAGAAGTGCTGACAAAGGTGGAAAAAGAACTGAAACGGCTTAAGCCCAAGGCTCGAATTGTCGGCCCTGTACGCTTGCTCGAACCCCAAACCAAAGAAGGCGATGAGCGACAACCGAGTTTCGAAATCGTATCAGCTATTCTGAGTGACCGCAATGGGGACAACCCTTTCACCCGGCAAGTGGTAAGTTCTGGTTACGCGCCCTTTACACCAGGTTCCCGGGCCGCTGTGGCCTCCCTCCTCAACCAACAAGGGGCCACCCTGCTCTGGAACACGCTCACAGGCCCAACTTCCGACGTATCGGTGACCATTCACGGTTATTACGAAGCAGCCGTAAAAGGCTACAACGCTGTGGTAAATGCCGACATGAGCATCATTTACAAACATTTTAGCGAAATGTCCAGTAAGCAGGAAGGCTATTCCAAACGCCAGATACGCAACGTGGTGGACTCCTTGCAACGACTTGGAAGTATTAAAATCGAGGTTTTTGACCGAACTCAAAGCTTAGGCATCAAGGCCGGTGAAATGGAAAGCATCCTGAATCTGGTGACCAATAAACTGGTGGAAATCATGTTCAATGCCGAAACCGGTTGGTCAAAAAGTCCCGACAAAGTAGACGCTACCCTCGGCTTTAACGAACGCAACCGACAGGGTGACAAATCCGAAGGCGCACAGATCGCTTCAGATATTGGGGATGCCTTGTACAATCTTACTCCAGGGGGATGGTTTAACCCGCGCAAAAAAAACGAAAACCCCCAATATGTAACCGACGACCAATATGTGCTGAAAAACATTCAGGATGTGCGCATCAGCAAGTTTTACCTCAACCTAAGCAAATCAACCACCATCAAAGTGCCTTTGCACGCCTCGGGCAACCTGGGCGGTCTTTACGACCAGTTTGCTGAAGACAAACGCTACTTCCGCATTGTGGACATGAACGACGCGGACTTTGAAAAGCGTCAGATTAACTTCCACCTGGATGGCGCTTATGCAGGCGGATTTGATGAATTGGTCAATTTTGTGTCGGTCAATTTTCGAAAAAAATTCCCCAAAGAAGCTGCACAGGAAGACGCTGTTGGACAAATTACCCTGGCTGCCCGCGACCTCAAGGCGGGAACCTTTTTCAAAACCGTTTCCTATCCGCGTTTTGGCTTGTCCGAAAAGGAATTTACAGGCTATGAATACCAGGTGGTTTGGAGTTTAAAAGGCAGTGAAACAGTGATTCGTTACCCGTCCAGCCCAGATCAGTGGCTGCCCGCACACGACCCCGATATCGTGCTCTCCTTGCCCTTTGAGCAAACGGAAATTGTGATTGATGCAGATCGAGCCCAATTTACCGAAACGGGCAATGCTTCCGTCAGCCTGGCATTTGCCACTACCCGAGCTGGACAAAAACAGATCATCCGAAATGTAGTGCTCCGCGCGGGCGATACAGAATCCACGAACCGCCTTTTCCTGTACCGGGATCCAGAACAACCCATTGTTTTTCTGGCCACTTGGTACAGCAACAAAGGGGAGCGCAAGCTGCCGCTTCAGGAACTCAACGGCACCTATCTCCGCCTTTTACCCCCTAAAACCGATTGAAAATGCCACGAAATCTTTACAAAATCATCGGATTATCCCTGTTGATGGCTTTTTCTCAGTACGGATGGACTCAATCCATCAGTATGGATCGTGGCGTACGGGTGAATGGCTTGTGGTGTTTTCCACTGGTTGACCAACCCCTGCGATTCAGGTATCTACCCGATGAGGCCCGTCTGGCTTTGAGCGCACAGAACCAACCCCAGTTTTCTTTTGTGCGGTATGTGGACCCGATGGAAAAGACAGGCCGCCAACAGAACACTTTGGTCGAAGTAGGCGGTGGGGGCGTATTACATTTTTTAGTGGAATACAGCGCAGCGCCGCGTCGAGTGCAAGGGGCCGGAGAAGCTTTGCGGGAATTGCTGCAAAACGATTCGGTGGAACTGCTGGGGCCGGTAATATTTAAAGAAGGGCGTTTTGCGCTCGTGTCTTCAATACTACAGCCGGACGGAAAGAACACGGAGCGGGTTTTGATGAGTGCGGGTGCCGCCCCGGTGTTGGAAGGTACGAAAGTGGCGCTCTCTTTTGAACTCGACCCTACCCGTTCGCGCTTGCTGCTCGAAAGTTTCAAAATGGCGACCCCGGACGTGTCGCTGATGTTTGATTTGGGATTTAGTGGTCTCACCGATGCCTTCGATGCCAAGTTAAGTGTAGATTGGTCTGAACTGAGCCGGTATGAGCGCTTCAAAGCGGGGGGCTCCGTTTATTTCGTGAGCGGGGAAGTGGAAACTACCGTGGAGGAATTGATTAAAAACAACACTATCAAACTGGAAACCAGTGGTGCGGACGAAAAAACCGAAGCCCTGCTTAGTACGGTGTACAATAAAATTGTCGAATTGCTTTTCGAGCGTGAACAACAACCCCAAGCCGATCAGGCGGGCGGCAATTTTTTGGAAAACATGATTCGGCAGTTCTCTGGCGGCAGCAGCGGGGGCGGAAACAACCCTTTTAGTTTCTTGTCGGTCAACGCCAGTTACAAGCATCGAAACGTCAAAAAAGAAGGCAAAACCCAATTGACGTTCAACAGCCGGACGGTGGCTGACCGCCGTCACCTCATCGCATTCAACATTGGTGATTTGCATCGGCGCTTTGGTGAAAACCAGCGCTTTTTCAAAACCGTCAGCCTTGACGATCCCGACTTTCTCACCCGGGAGATCAGTATTGGCGTGGATGGCGAACTGGCCCCTGAGTTTGACCGGCTCATCAACAGCGTAACGGTGCAACTCCGCAAACGCCACCAAAATGGCGAAGAAACCTTACGCGAAGCGCGTGTACTAAAATCAACCCTCGGTGCAGCAGAACTTCCAGTCATAGCCTACGGCTCCTTGGGCGACGCGGATCGCCAGGCATGGTACCGTTATGATTATCACGCCATCTACCAGTTTCAGGGCGGAAAACGCTATGAAACCGAATGGATCAGCCAAAGTGGGGCTATGATAAACCTCTTTGTGCCTTACGAACGCCGCACCATCCGCCTCGAAGGCGACCCAACGCTCTTGCAAGACAAGCAAGTCCGTGCCTTGCAGGTAAAGATTGACTACCCTTTCTTCGGCGAAACCCGAAGACTACAACAGACCTTAAAACCCAATGAATTGCCCCAAGGCAAATCTTTTGAAATCACCCTGCCCCGCGAAACAGGCGCTTTTAACTATCAAATCACCTGGTTTTTTCAAGACGGAAGCAGCCAAAATACCAGTGGAAGCTGGGAAAGCGACATCCTTTTTGTAGACAACCTTTAAACAAAAATCCTTTGCAAAAAATTTGACCATGAAAATAATACAGCTCTGCACAGTCCTTATCTTCCTTGCCGCCACCGCGCAAGCTCAGGTAGTCAGCGACTTCAATCGGGTGTCCGTCACGCTCAAGGATGGCACCGAAGTTACCCTCTTTGGCCGCGCTTGGGACATTGGTGATAAAACGCAGGAAGAAGCGCTCCGTCAGGGCGTCCTGAAAGATAATCTGACTGCGAAAGATGGGCATTATTTCTACCTGCCTACCAACCTGCGTTTGGCCAAACGAAAAGATGGGGTCCCCGAATTTCTCCTACTCAAATACATCGCCGACGAAAAAACGCCCGACCGCGATATGAGTGGAGCACTCATGCACTTCCTGATGGAATGGGGCCTTAGCGAAGCACAGAAAACGGAGTGCGAGGAACTGCTTCGCAAAGCGAAGCCCAACGAGCCGCAGGCGAAGGTGATGGGAGCAATGAAACTGTTCACGCCGGAAGGGGAATCGTTTTCCATTACCTCGGCCACGGCCTCGGACAAGGGGCTTACCAACACCATATTGTCGTCAGGGCGGGCGCCGCTGATCGAAGGCGGGAAAATTGCGGTGGCTTCTAATTTCAATAAATACGGTGCACAACTGATGGGCGCCACGTTGGACAAACCTAGCGGCAAAACCTCTGCCGCCGACATGTCGGTTACCCTGCGGTTTCGGTACCAAACCAAACTGCCCGCGTTCAAGGGGCGGGTGCTAATTGATTGGCAGAAATTTGCTAAAAACTATCTGTCGGTAAAAGACTCTCAGGATGTCAAACGAACAGAAAAAGATTGGGGATTTAGTCTTCCCTGGTTTCTTGGTGGCTGGGGGCATACCCAAAACAAGGAAGTAGGCAATAACTTCTATTCAAATAAACAAACCATTTTCGATTCATTATCCCAATCAGGTGTTATTATTATGGAAATGGAGGAAAACTATGCCGACGAACGTGTAAATGCTATCCGGGAGGCTGTTTTAAATCTATTTACGGAATCAATTACAAAAATAATTGAAGACTATTCCGAAAGGGAAACAGAAGACCCCAATGCCCGTTTTGACGAACGTGCAGCAGCAGAACGGGAAGGATTGGATACCTCGAGGACTCGTTTTCGAGACCGTTTTAAAAACATGCCTTACACTACCTTTTCCGAAATCAACCGGCAAGTTTATCGTAAAGGGAGCCAGCGGATAGAGTTGAATTACGGTTTAGTCACCAACAACGAATTTCAGATTACCCAAAACCTGCTGACTTGGTACAACGATGCAAAAAAATACAACGAGGCTTGTATTAGCAAGGTCATCCTCAACGACCCATTTTTCCAGCGCCTCAACATCCGCTTCATCCTCGACAAAGACATGGTGGACATCTTCGAGCAAGAAGTGAACTATGCCACCGTCAACATCCGCAAAAAGCGTGGTGATGGCGCGGATTTTACCTCGCGGGTTACGTTAGACAAAAAATTTGTCCAGGAAAATGGCATTCAAGCCGCGGTCACCTATGCTGCTGGTGGCGACAAAAACCCGGATATGTATGAGTATCAGGTGCAATACAGCTTCCGGGGCGGCAATGTATTCCCCAAAAGTCCGCAGTGGCAGCGGGGGGCCATGGAAGCAGTGACCCTGTATCCGCCCATCAAGATGCACAATGTGGAGTTTGAGTCGGATTTGGAGCAGATGAAGGAGTACAAAATTGCTCGGGCCACGATGCAAATCCGCTACCGGCGTCTGGGCGAGGAGTTTCAGGCCAATCTCCCGATCTCACCGGCAAAAGGTCAGCCCATAACCTCCAAAGCCGTGTTCATGGACAAAGACATGAAAGGTTTTGCCTACCGCATCATTTACGACCACAAGGAAGAAGGCAAACTCGCCACCGAATGGGAGGCCAAACTGGGCGCGGTGGACTATTTGTACGCCACAATACCCGAAGCTTATCAAGATAAAGACTCCGACCTTTTCAAAAAAGCCAAGGAATTGGGCAATGTACTTACCCCGGCCAGCAGTACAGAAGGGAAGGTGGTGGACATTGTTTTGGATGCTTTTAAAGTGCTTTTTGAATAACTAACCAAAGATTCAATTGCTATGT
>JBBQSW010000055.1:0-13032 GCA_038213575.1 Chitinophagales bacterium
GTATATATTGGTGACTTAGTAAACAAAACTGAAGCCGAGATGCTACGTACTCAAAACTTCGGTAGAAAGTCATTGAATGAAATTAAAGATGTTCTGTCCAAATTTAATCTTAAATTTGGTATGGAAATAAGTGGCTGGCCACCGGAAAATATTGAAGATTTGGCCAAGAAATATGAAGATTCTTATTGAGATAAATTTCTCAATGGATGACTAATTAAGTTTGGAATTTTAGGTAATAAAAAATGCGTCATAAATTAAAAGGATCAAAGTTAAATAGAACCTCTTCTCATAGAAAGGCTATGTTTGCAAACATGGCTACAGCTTTGATTATGAATGAGCAGATAAAAACGACTTTGCCAAAAGCTAAGGCATTAAGACCAATCGTGGAGCGGTTAGTAACTAAGGCTAGAAATGGAACTTTGGCTGCAAGAAGAGATATAATTTCTCGCATTAGGGATAAGGTCGCTGCAGAAAAACTGATATCCATATTGGCTGAAAGATATAAAGACTAATGTTCAGATAACCAATGTGTTTGGCAAACATTGGTCGGCCAATAACGGGGTGGAGGTTTACCATGATTTGGTGAATAGCACCCGAAGAGCGCACTTGATCATTTTCGTAGCGAAGGACCGACGAACCATTTTTCCGGCTCTTCCGGCCCTCCTCGGTTTGATGCAATGAAGTGGTGACAATTAGAGATTTCCAGACCCCACGATCCAAATTTTGTTCCAGACGTGCATAACTCAGCACGCGGCGCTGTGGCTCAAATTGATTGACCGCGAAATTTTCCAGTTGGACTTTGTGAAAAATGGGAACCTCATTTTGCCGCACGTTTTGGTGGGCCAGGGTGAGTGTTGCACGGCGCGAAAGGGCGATTTTACCTTTCAAATCAAAGTTCAATTCCGGGTAGCCGCTCGGGTCTTGGCGGCCAGTAGTATCTCCACCTACAAGGTCGCCGAAATTGCGCCAAGTGATGCCGCCTCCAAGCGCGGTGCGCCGGGTGCTATGCTGTAATTCGGCGCGTGCAGTCTGTTCCATGCCTTGCGAAGCACCCCGCAGCAGAACGGCCCCGCCTAAATCTGGCTTTTCAGAAAACGCTAAGTCCCTGCTAAATGCCTGAACTGTCCCGCCCAAAGCATCCGAGCCGTACTGCACTGAACCACTGCCGCGCAGGGCTTCTATTTTTTCGAGTGAAAACAGGTCAATGGTGTTGAAATACTGGTTTGGCCCATAGCGAAAGGTGGCATTGCTGAGTCGGATACCGTCTATGAGCAAAAGCGTTTGGTTGCCCGTTAGTCCTCGCAGGAAGGGGGAACCGCCGCCGTGATTGGTTTTTTGCACAAACAGGCCGGGCATTGCTGAAAGTGCTTCCGGGCTGCTGCGAAGTTGTTTGGAACGAAGTGCTTTCAAACCCAAAACTTCAATCGCTTCGGGTGTGCCAAATCTCGATTTTGCACTGCGTTGCGCGGTAACAACCAGCTCGCTTAGGGTGAGGCTTGTGTCTGCAACCGTTTGGGCATCAAGGGTTTGAATGCCTAATAAAATAAACAGGCCAAGGAAAGGAAGTTGGATGGATAGACGCATACAGTAGTGTGTTGCGCGAAGGTAAAACGGTGTAAATTAAGCGAAAATTAAATAAAACGGGAGCGGATTGAAAAGGGCTTCGGGTAGAATATCTGACTTGAAATTCACATTCATTTCATATTCAATTCGCCGGATGAATCGCCTCTGATCCTGACCTTCGCCGCCAAACAGCATCCATGAAAGCACCTATCTCTCTTGCCCTGACGGCAGCCCTGCTCTTGGCAGCCTGCCAGGCCCCCAAAAACACCCAAACCAATCGTAGCAACTTAATCATTGCCTCCCCTGCAGGAGATCGCTATTGCCAAATCAATACTGCTGGTGAGACCATTATTCCCAATGGTCGGATTATTAAACCGATGGGAAACACGGTCCGAATCGCCCCACACCCTTTCGGGTTGACGCTTTCTCCAGATGGTTCTGTTGCCGTTACAGCCAACTCTGGCAACCGTCCTTTTTCCATCACGATCCTGGAAAATCCCTCCAGTGGCCAGCCCAAAGTGCGCCAGGTGCCGGAAGGTGCCCTGAACAACCCTGATCTTTTGGAAGACGTATTTATGGGACTTGCCATTACCCCCGACAACCGCTCGGTATGGGTGGCAGGTGGGCAATCCAACAAACTCTTCAGGTATGACTTGCGTAATGGCGCGAAACTCGACTCGATCCTCTGCGCTCAATCCGACAATCCTGCCTTCGCCGAGGCTATGTCAGGTAAACAAGACGGCTACCTCGGCGACCTAGCCCTTAGCCGCGATGGCAACACGCTTTACGTCTGCGATCAAAGCAACTTCTGCCTGGTAGTGGCCGATACCCGAACAAAAAAGGTGTTGCACTATGTCCCGGTTGGCCGTTACCCCTTTGGCGTGACGCTCTCGCCCGATGGAAAAACAGCGTACGTCGCCAACGTTGGTATGTTTGAATACAGCCCCTTTAAAAGCTTGAAGGAGAATGATTTGAAAAATACCGCAGCAGATTTCCCAGCCGTCGCTTATGGTTCAAAAGAAATGCGGGATGGCTTCAAAAATGACAAAATAGACGTTCCTGCATTGGGAGACCCGAACGCGCCAGAATCATTTTCTGTGTGGGCGATAGATCTTGCAGGAAATACGCCTACGGTAACCCACAAGATCAAAACAGGCTTTCTGGTAGGCGAAAAAATCGAAGGTATTCCGGCTGTGGGCGGTGCGGGGCCAAATTCTCTGATAGCCACCGATCAATTTGTATTTGTCAGCAATGGCAACAACGACTGCGTGTCAGTCATTGACCCGAAACAAGGCAAAGTGATGCAAAATATTTTCCTGAAGCCCTTGCCTCTATTGTCCCGCCATCGTGGTGTGATCCCGTTTGGGATGGCACTTTCGTCCGATAAAAAACGGCTGTATGTGGCAGAGTCCGGTATCAACGCCGTAGCAGTGATTGATGTGTCAAAAAGTGCCACTGCAAATGCTCAGGTACTCGGCCACCTCCCGGTAGGCTGGTTCCCGTCCAAAGTGGCTGTTTCTCCTGATGGCAAAAAACTCATCGTGGCCAATGCAAAAGGTTACGGAAGTGGCCCAAATGGTGGTTATACTTTCAAAGAAGGCCCGGAAGGCAGTTATGTCGGCCACTTGATGCACGGCTCCGTGACGATGCTGGACATCCCGGCAGATGCGGATTTGCCGAAATGGACGCAGCAGGTGTTGGACTATAATTTTCGTGTATCTAGAGTTGGAGAGCCTTCAAGCCTTTCTAACCCGAATAACCCCATCCCACAGTTTCCCGGCGAGAAAAAAAGCCCCATCAAGCACATTGTATTCATTTCCAAAGAAAACCGCACCTACGACGAGGTGTTTGGCCAGCTAAAAAAAGGCAATGGCGATCCCGACATTGCGCGTTATGGCTATGAGCGATCCTTCTCGAACAAAAAGAAGACAGCCTCGGTAGAGAAGGCCACCGTGATGCCCAACCACCTCGCTCTGGCGCAGCAATTCGGCGTTTCTGACAATTTTTATGTGGATTCTGACCACAGTGCCGACGGGCATCGCTGGCTGGTAAATACCTATCCCAATCAATGGGTAGAAACCAACGTTCCCGCAGGTTACGGCGGTACCCGCGATGTGAAACCCAAAAGCAAAGAGCGTGGAAAATGGGGTTGGACTGGATCTGCTGGGGCCATATTTCCAGAGGATTACAACGAAGCAGGCTCTATGTGGGAGCATCTGGAGCGCAATGGTACTTCGTTCTATAACTGGGGCTTCGGCACTGAAATGGCCTCCAATTTTTCTGACTCCACCATGAAATACTATGGTCAAAAAGTATTGATCAATTATCCTGTGCCTGCGCCTCTATTTGCCAACACTTCCAAGCGATACCCTACCTACAATATGGCCATTCCGGATCAATTCCGCGCTGAAATGTTTATGGATGAATTCAAGGAAAAATGGCTCGACGGAAAGCAAAAAATGCCTCAGGTGCTCACTATTTTATTGCCCAACGACCACGGCGCCGGAGAAAGGCCCCAGGCGGGCTACCCGTTCCGCGAAAGTTATATGGCTGACAATGACCTGGCATTGGGCCGTATTGTGGAGTTCCTTTCAAAAACACCATACTGGAAAGATATGGCCATCGTTGTCACAGAAGATGACGCGCAGGACGGCCAGGACCATGTGGATGCTCACCGCAGCGTATTAATGGTCATTTCTCCTTATGCGAAAAAGAACCACGTCAGCCATACGCACACGAGTTTTGGGAGCATTTTTAAAACGTTTTGGAACATCCTCGGAATGCCTTACCTGAACCAATATGACGCCGGGGCAACCGACTTGAGCGATTTTTTCAGCCCCCAGCCTGATTACACGCCCTACCGAGCCTTGCCAGCCGACCCGCGTGTGCTCGACCCACAGAAATTGCTTACACCCTTTGATGAAAAATTCGACTGGAAGTCCATGCTGGAATCGCCGCAGTTGGATAATGTTGAAGATTTTATCAAAGAAAAACAAGGTAAGAATTGAGGATGTTTTTAAACACATAGGGGATAATTATCCCCTTATCCCTTATGTGTTTAATTATCCCCTACGTGTTTAATCAGTGGCTTCTATTTTTCATTTCCCTTCCAACGCACTCAAAAACTCCGGGCTGTCTGGCTTGACCTTGGACGCGAAAAAATGCGTGAGTTCGCCCTTTTCGTTGATGAGGTATTTGCAAAAATTCCAGCTCGGTTCCTGATTGTTCCAGCCATTTTGAGCCGGGTCGGTCAGCCAGCGATACAAGGGTGCAATACCGTCGCCTTTCACCACAACCTTCTCGAACATGGGGAAGGTGACCCCGTAGTTTTTCTGGCAGAACGCTGCGATGTCTTCCGCCGAGCCAGGTTCCTGACTCATGAAATCATTGGAAGGGAAGCCGAGTACGACTACATTATCCTTGTTTCCAGTGTAATACTTCTCCCAATCGGCATATTGCGGGGTGAAGCCACATTTGGAAGCCACATTTAAGACGACAATTTTTTTGCCGCGAAATTGTTCCAGAGAGACTGGTTTCCCATCCAGGGAATTGACTGTAAATTGAAAAAATGAAGTAGACATGTTTTTAGTGATGGACACTTCAGCCGGACGAGCGGCAACTTTGGTAGCATCGAAGCAGGAGGAGATAAGCGCAACTAAAGCGAAGATGAGCAGAGGAAGTGCAATTTTTAAGAGCATGATGAAGCGTTTTTGAACTTCCCAGAACACGACAAAACCATATTGGTTTATCTTATTGCTATGAAAACATACATCATACCAAATCCGAGGCCAGTCCAAAACTCATCGTCATCCCTGCGCCGCTCAGTCCATTCACGATCCAAACGCCGGGCTCTGCTTCCGTTACAAAGTCTGTCTTGCCCGGCAATTTCGGGTAAACGCCATGCCAGGTTTCCGCAATTTCAGCATTTGGGAAATGCGCAAATGTTTGTAGATAATTCAAAATCAATCGGTTGATCTCCTCTCTGTCAAAGGGCGAAACGTCCCAGCCATATTCGTGGCTGTCGCCGAGGATAATTTCCCCGCTGTGATTTTGAGATACCAATACATGTACGCCATAGCGGCCAAAGTCTGGATTCTCCTGCTGATAGCGATCTCGAACAGGCTCCAGGCTTAGTAAATGTGCAAAGGAGGCGTAGTGCAGCAAAGTGAGTCCGGCACAGAGCGAAGGCCCCAGTTGCCAATCATTGGGTTGGGCACTTGTGCGGAGCATTTGCAATTTGCATTTCGTGATACCGCTTTCGCGAAAAATGCGTGGATACAAGGTTTCAAAATCAGCCCCAGAACACACAAAAATCCGCTCTGCCTTCCAAATATCATAAAAATCAGAAACTATACCCGAATCAACATGGGTAATAGCCGAGCCAAAACGGAACGTTACGCCCAGGTCTTTTTCCAGGTACTCCGCCAATTGCGGAATGGCCTGTCGGGGCGAAACGGTGCATTCGGTGCTGCTCCAAAGCCCGGCCTTGAGTCCATCCGTTTTTACGGCAGGACTGTGCGCGGCGACTTCGTTGGGCGTCAGCAGTTTGACCTGATAGCCCGCGCTTTCAGCGCTTTTTAAAAAATCGTGCAACACCGCCACTTCGTCGTCATGATACGCCAGTTGAAGCGAGCCGTTTTGTTTTACCTGAACACCGCTTTTCGAGGCTATGTCGAGCCAAATTTCGCGGCTGTGCATCGCCCGGTCGAAGAAGGGGCCCGCTGGTTGGCCTATGGGCCACACGAGTCCAAAATTGCGCACCGAGGCACCGATTGCCCTTGGGTTTCGTTCAAAAACAATGGTTTTCAAACCCTTACAAGCGGCTGCGTAAGCGGTTGCGAGGCCCACGATGCCTGCGCCGATGACAGCGACGTCAAATTTGTTGTCCATTTAAAGTTATTTTTTACAGCTACTAATTGCACTGATTTTTACTAATCATAGACCTTTTTCGTTCGGATTAGTGTGAATTAGTGCAATTAGTGGCTAAGTACAAGCGATTGTGATTGCCTACGTTTTTTGAAAAAATAGTACCAGGACAACAACATCAATCCGACACACAATGCTGCCCCTAGGTAGCATAACTTAATATAGAAGTTGAGCCAGCTCATCTCGCCTGCGCCAAAATTTCGCCAGAGCAATACCACGACGCTCCCCAGATAGCCGATTGAATCCGCTACATACATCAGGAACCCCACATTGCCCCGCTCGCGGAAACTTGCCATAAGTCGGTCGAACAACACGCCATTAAACAAAATATAGGGCAAAAACAGGCCAAAGCCGGATGAAATCATCCAAATGATGGGAGAAATCAAGCCTGACTGAAAAAGAAAGGTGCCACCGAACAAAAGTATTGCACCCAGCACTGCCAGGGCATGGTTGAGCCACAGTGCCCGAAAATTGTCTTTCACAAACATCATGGCGCCGACCGCCAGCAGCGAGCAGATAGCAACCGGGATTTCAGCGGTAGTCAAAATGGAAGCCTGGCCTTTGAAGCCAAGTTCGTCCCAAATTTCTACGGCAAAATTGTCTCGCAAGTCACGCACGATGGTCAACACCAGGTAGGTAGCCACCAACAAAACCAATCCGGGCGCGTAGCGCATAAACAAGGCCTTACATTCCGCCGAAGTCATGCGGTTGCGTGGCGCCCGTTGTGCCTTATCTGCTTCAGAGGGGGGAGGCAAATGCTCCAAGACCCAGATACAGATCAAAAGTGCCGGAAGAAACATCAGGGCCACCACAAAAGGCATCCACAACTCGCTTACACCATGCGAAACCAGCAACCACTTGCCCGTCGTTTTTACAAAACCGGATGAAATAATGAAATTCACACAGAGGATCGCAGCCAGGGCCTCGGTCACCCTTCGCCCTTCCAGATAACTGAAAATCAAACCCCATGCCATCCCAAGCGGAATTCCGTTGACAAACATCCAGACAGCATTCCAGGGAAACGGGGTGACCGCAAAACCCAACAACGACAATCCAGCGACCCCAACAAGCCCAAACAAGTAGGTAGTCCGTCGCTGAGGTGTCATGCCAGAAATGATCCGAATACCAATAAATTTGGACAAAGCATAACCTGCGACCTGCGCTGTTACCAGTACGATTTTGAACTGTATGCCCCAGAGTTCCAGGTCGGCGTACGTCCCTGCCGTGAATGGCTTTCTGAAAGCATAAATACAGCAATACGCCACAAAGGAAAACAGCCCGGCCACCACAATAAAGACCGCCGGAGAAGCGGAGGCCATACGACGAGTGAAAGACGCTGATTGGAACATGGAATGGCCGTTCGACTTGAAAAACGGCGCAATGATAGGCCCGAAGGAATCTCTGAATCGCCTTCGCACACAAACACAACCATTACTTAACCCTCGCTTAACCCGCTGTGCTTTTCCTTTGTGGCGACGTAACCAGTATGTAAAGCCGATGTTTCTAAGACCCTACCGAGCTGCCGATAAGCGATTTTTGCAGCAACTTTTCTTCGACACCGTCCACACGGTGAATGCCCGCGACTACACATCCGAACAATTGGATGTTTGGGCGCCCCATGAACCCAATCGGGAATCTTGGGCAAGACTGGATGCCCAGCATTGTTTTATCGTTGAATCTCAGAAAGTTATGGTTGGCTTTGCCAGTCTTTCGAAGGATGGAGTGGTGGACTTTCTATTTGTCCACAAAGATTTTCAAGGGCGCGGTATTGCCACTACTTTGCTTAAACAATTGGAACGAGTGGCCAGAAAAGGCGGGGTTTCAGTCATAACAACCGAAGCAAGTATCACTGCGCGCGGCTTTTTTGAAAAAAAAGGTTTTGTAGTCCAGTCAGAAAATCGAAAGAGTCTTCAGGGCGTTGATTTATTGAATTTTAAAATGGAAAAAACACTGCCCCTTCCTGCCACAAACAACACCTAAACTTAACCCCCTCTTAATTTTTGCTCTGCTACTTTTGCCTGAAAATCAAGGCAAAATGTCAAAAAATATACCGATTCGACTCGTCATGTTCGACATGGCTGGCACCACCGTTCGCGACAACGACGAAGTCCTTTATTGTTTTGCAGAAGCATGTAAACAGGAAGGCTTAGTGGTCGAGGATAAACGCCTCAATGCACTCATGGGTGTTTCAAAGCTCGAAGTGTTTCAAACACTTTGGCGTGAAGCACTCGGTGAGGAAGCCCAGCAACAAATCATTGAAGCACAGGCCCACCAGAGTTTTCTCAGCTTCCGCAAAATATTGGAAAGCTACTATCGAAGTAATCCAGTAGCCCCCACAGACGGTGCGCTGGAGGTATTTGAATGGCTGCGCCAACGGGACATAAAAGTGGCGCTCAACACTGGATTCTATCGCATGGTCACCAACATCATCCTCAATAAGTTGGGTTGGCTGGCAGGGCTGAATTCACAGTATGTTGGAGGCGTAGGAACCATTATTGATTTCTCCATTGCCAGTGATGAAGTACCCTTAGGTCGCCCTGAACCGTACATGATTCAAAAAGCAATGGCCGTATTCGGCATTACAGATCCTAAGCAAGTAGTTAAAATCGGGGATACGCCCGTGGATCTGGCAGAAGGCCGAAAGGCAGGTTGCGCCGCCTCGCTCGCAGTGGTGAACGGTACGCACAGTCGAGCGGAACTGGAGGTTTTGGATAACGATGGATTGCTCGATTCTGTTCGTGCTTTGCCGGATTGGTTGGAGCGGAATGGGTTGGTTTGACAAATTCTGCAACAAAACTTTGTTGCAGAATTACATTTGGGTTCCTGCGCAATCCTACAAGGTTTTAAAAAACCTTGTAGGATTCATATTCAACAAATTATCTCAACGATATGCGTACCTTCCTCTTCATTCTCTTTTTCCTCATTTTCTGTGTCGCGCTTTTTGCCCAAAAACCTGGCAAACAACCCGATCAGGCACAGTCCATGCTCCTGCCCACAGGTTGGTCGCTGACGCCTGCCGGAACCTCGCTGCCGCTGGGTGATTTGCCCTTGAACATAGCCGTTTCGCCCAACAAGAAATACCTTGCGGTTACCAACAATGGCCAAAGCAAAAACTCCCTGCAACTCATCCACGCAAAAAAAGGGAAGGTGCTTCACTCCTTTGAAGTCCCGATTGCATGGCTCGGTGTGGCATTTAGCGATGATTCTAAAACACTCTACGTTTCAGGTGGAAACAGCAACGCTATCTTACGGTACTCCATTGATAATGAAAAACTTATACTCCGCGATACGCTAAGTTTAGGCAAACCTTGGCCCGCACGAATCTCACCGGGTGGATTGTGTGTAGACGACCAACGTGGCTTGCTCTACGTCGTCACCAAAGAAAACCACAGCGTTTATGTCCTGGACACGCGAACCAAAGCAGTACTCCACCGCGATTCCATTGGCAAAGAACTCTACACCTGCACACTTTCTCCAGATCGAAAACTATTGTACATTACACACTGGGGAGGCAATGAACTCGTGGTTTGGAATACAGAAACCCACAAAACCAAAGCCAGAATACCCGTGGGAGACAACCCCAATGATCTGACCATCAACAAAAAAGGAACGCTGGCCTACGTTGCTTGCGCCGACGACAACTCGGTAAGTGTAGTGGATTTGGTTCAGAACAAAGTAGTGGAAACCCTCGTAGCCACCCTCTTTCCCGATGCACCTACAGGCTCTACGTCCAACAGCGTGGCACTTTCACCCGACGAAAAAACGCTTTATGTAGCCAATGCCGACAACAATTGTCTCGCGGTGTTTGATGTGGAGGTTCCGCAGCAAAGTCATTCGTTGGGCTTCATCCCAACAGGTTGGTATCCGACTTGTGTCCGCACCATTGGCAAGCTGATTTTTGTTGCCAACGGAAAAGGCTTCTCTTCTTTCCCCAACCCGAACGGGCCCAACCCAATAGGCAAGAAAAATAAGGTAGATTATCAAAAAGGCCCTGAGGAAGACCAATATATTGGCGGACTCATGAAAGGTACCCTGAGCATGATCATGGCGCCTGGCCAGGTTATGATGCAGCACCATACTCGGAAGGTTTATCGGAATTCACCTTACACCAAGGAACGCGAAAAATTGGCGGAAGGCGAGCCTGGCAATCCAATTCCACAACGTGTGGGTAGTCCATCACCCATCAAGTACGTTTTTTACATCATCAAAGAAAACCGAACCTACGATCAGGTGCTCGGCGATATGCCTGAAGGCAACGGGGATACATCGCTTTGTCTTTTCCCGGAAAAAATCACCCCCAACCACCACGCGCTTGCCCGGGATTTTGTTTTGCTCGACAATTTCTATGTAAGTGCCGAAGTCAGTGCAGATGGTCACAACTGGAGCACCGCAGCTTATGCCAATGATTTTACTGAAAAAACCTGGGTAACCAGTTATGGTGACCGCGGCGGCGATTATGTATATGAAGGCCAAAACCCAATTACCTGGCCTAAGGGCGGCTTTATTTGGGACCATTGCAAGCGGGCAGGGATTTCATATCGCACCTACGGCGAATTTGCCGACGATTTCAAGGCCAACATTCCCTCGCTTGAAGGCCATTATTGCCCTTATTTTACTTCCTGGGACACCTCCGTTAAAGACACGACCCGGGTATCGCAATGGAAACGTGAATTTGATTCTCTGGTGACAGTCAATGCTTTACCCCGTCTCAGTACGCTTCGGCTCATCAATGATCACACAGAAGGTTTGCGAAAAGGCTCCCACACCCCATTCGCCCAAATGGCCGACAATGACCTGGCATTTGGGTTGTTTATCGAGCATCTTTCTAAAAGCCCGGTTTGGAAGGAATCGGCGGTTTTTGTGCTCGAAGACGATGCTCAAAATGGCGCCGACCATGTAGACGCTCACCGCTCTATCGCATACGTCGTCAGCCCCTATACCAAACGCAATTTTGTAGATCACACGCTGTATTCCACCAATTCAATGTTGCGAACCATGGAACTCATACTTGGAATGCCACCCATGAGCCAGCATGATGCGGCAGCCACGCCCATGTGGCGGTGCTTTACTAAAAACGCTGATCTAAGACCCTACAAGGCACTTATTCCCGAAGTTAACCTCGACGATAGAAACGCCGCAGTGGACAATGATCTGCAACGCCGCTCTGATGCGTTTGACCTCTCAGGCCAAGACCGCGTGCCTGACCTTGAATTCAACGAAGTGCTGTGGAAAATAATCAAGGGCGAAAACGCCGAAATGCCCGCACCGAGAAGAGGGGCATTTCTGCGTTATTCGGAGGAGGAAGATGACGACGAGCGATAGCATGTGGCCTAATAAATTTTTTTGGCATCATTCTTGGCTAATCCCTTGCAAATCAGGCTTTTTAGTCTGCAAGCACACCTTTGTACTTCATCTTTTAATCAATTTAATCATGCTAATTGTTGGGGTCACCCTAGGGCTTTTCACCCTCGGAAGCGGAGTGACGACGCTCATCGAGTTGCTCGCAAGGCGCAGCGCGATGCGCCGCCGCTTTTAATTCCCGTTTACCGTTCCTTATCGCTGGACCACTGCTTTTAAATCAGGCAAACAATTTTTCCTTTTTCGCGCCTGAACTTTTTACCTTTGCGTCCACTTTTGAAAAACCAATTCATTTTTGACATAAATTTTTGATTTTCAAACAATTAAAGTAAAATGGCTTTAATCGGGACTATTCGAAAACGTGGGTGGATACTCATCGTATTAATGGCTTTGGCCTTGGGCGGCTTCATTTTGATGGACGTAATGTCTAACAGTCAGCGCTATTCTGCTGGCGACGTCAATTCGCTCGGAAAGGTAGGCGAGGCAGAAATCAAGCGAAGCGAATTTGAAACATACGAAAAACTCGTATATTCTGAACAACAGCAGGGCAACTCCTATCAAATCCGCAGCCAGACATGGACTTATTTCGTTGAAAAGGCTGTAGTCGAACAAGCTATTGAACCGCTTGGCCTTGGGGTAGGCAAAGAGGAATTGCTAGACCTTCAGTTTGGCCTCAACATCAGCCCGGTCGTTGCAGAACGTTTTAAAAACGACGCTGGCCAGCCAGACCGTGCCAAACTCGCCAGCATCAAGAATGCTATTGAGCAAGGTCAATTCACAGAACCTAGAGCGCGTGCTTACTGGGCTGTTCAAGAGAAGGAGATCATCAAGACCCGCCTTCAGGAAAAGCTGGTCACCGCCGTCAGCAAAGGTATGTTTACGCCTAAATGGCAGGCCGAAATGGTGTTTAAAGAAAACAACGAGCGCCGTGATTTTTTAGCCGTTCGTATTCCTTATGACAAAGTGAAAGATGAGGAAGCGCCCGTGGATGACAGCGATTACAAAGCATTTCTGAAAAACAATCCGAAGGTTTATGACCAAGCGGACGAAATAAGAGCACTTTCTTTCGTTGCTTTTGTGGTGGGCCCGAGGGCGGCACACACGGCCAATCCGCGCGACGCGGTCCCCAAAATTATAGACGGGATTCTAAACCCAAAACACGACTCCACTCATGTGGTGGCCAAC
>JBBQSW010000056.1:0-12919 GCA_038213575.1 Chitinophagales bacterium
GTTTTCTGACCCGTTCCTTAACGACTGCTTTTAAGCACGCTCTCCTCCCTTCTACTCCTGTGTGCAAGTACATTGCAGGGTTCAGCGAGTTTGCACAATTCAACTCCTGGAATCGGGTACACATCGCTACCGACAACATGCAAACATTTTGGAAGAGCTTTTGCAAAAGCACTTATCCAGTAGGTTATTTCGCGGTAGCCTCCCTTGGAAATGGAACCAGGGCATATACCTTGGTGACCAACGCCACGGGCCACAAATTTTGGGATCGCGTTTCTACGCTGCCTTTTGCGGTACAGTATGGCGGTGTGTGCCCAGCAACCAATGGCGGTTATGTGGCTTGTGGCACCAAAGACAATAGCGGCGAATTGGCTGTGACCAAATTTAACGCTTATGGAGAGGCCGAATGGACGTATGACTACCCTGTCAACGGTTTTGGGTGGACGATCAAGCAAGCCAACGGCGGTGGCTATGTCCTGGCGGGCACCCGCTCCGTAATTCGTATTGATGTAGCTGGAAACCTGGATTGGTCGCGGACCATCAACCTCCCCACTTCGCCAGATGGAAGCGCTTACTCTTACACCGAGTTTGAAGAGATTCTGCCGCTCACTGGAGAGAATGGCTTTATACTAACGGGTTCGGCTTTTTCCAACGCACATTCTGGCGTCTATACCGCTCGCATTAGCTGGTCTGGTAGTGTCATTTGGGCAAAAATCAATGATGTGGTCAATACCGGTCTTGCAGGTACGCCCGTATGCTGGGTAAACAACGCCGTACTCTCCAATAGCGGCAGCAAAGTTATCACTTCATGGCGCAGAGGCCCTGTAAGTCCAGGTGGAGGCCTGTTCGCACAGTTGGTTAACATATCCGATGGCTCCCAAGGTCCAATCCAAAGCCTGAGCAATACGATCCCCGTTCAAGAAGCTTTTGCCACCCGTGCACATGGCAGGCTCGTTATTGGTGGTACCCGGGGCAGCTACACACAAGCGTATGCCTATTCCAACGCCACCTTCCTTATAGATAACTTAGCTCCCCAGGGCACGTCATTGGATGAAAACAACATCGCCAATGTCCCAACTGCATCCGGTTTCCTTACCAGTGTTCGCAATGCCTACCCTACCTTTGAAAATGGCAAACCAAAATTCGAAGATGCGATTATGACCTTCGCCAGCCGTACAGCCTACACAGACCTTACTATTTTTCCAAACCCAAGCACTGGTTTGGTGTCGGTAGGTGGGGTAATGGAAGTAGGTGCTTCGCTGCGCGTGTTTGACCTTGCCGGCCGTTTGGTCATGGAGAAAAACATCCAAGAAGGCGACTCAATGGTCAATTTCGATCTTACTGGGCGGCCAAAGGGTATTTACACCGTTCAGATGGTGGGTGCTCAATATAATGTAACCCGCAAATTCGTTATCGAGTAAACGTTTTCAGAGGGTATTAAACACATAAGGCACATACGGTCACATAGAATTGAAAATCAACTATCTATGTGACCTTATGTGCCTTGTGTGTTTCATGACATCTATGCGCTTATCACTTTGACATCACTGTTTTTTCTCCACCTTCCATCGCTCAAAAAAGGCAGGGATGCAGGCGTTGCTCAATGGAGTGTGCGCATTAAAAAGCACACAAATACCGATGCCATCTCGACGGTCGAAGGCGATTTCACTCTTGTAGCCATTGACATAGCCTCCGTGATAAATAATCGTTTCCCCATTATTATCAAGCACCCGCCACCCGAGCGCATAAGAAGCTGCATCACGAGAAAGCCAGTGCGGGAAAATGCGCCGCTCCTTGTCGGTTTTCACCACAGGGTGAAATACGCGGTCGAGTGTGGAGTCCGCCACTATGTCAGGACGGTGCCCCAGGAGCAATTTTAGCCATTCCCCCATGTCAGAAATGCTTGCGTTGACGCCCCCCGCCGCCGCGGCATTGTAATAGAGCGGCGAAATGGAATCTGCACGCCAAGTGCCCAAACCAGTTGCGAAATGAGGCAAGGTTTTGTTTTGTTCTCTGAAAATGCTCTCAAAATCACAGGAGGCGCATTGCATGCCGGCAGGAGCAAAGATTTTTTCAGCCAAAACCTGAGGGTATGTCTTGCCTGTTTGGCGCAGCATCACTTCTTCAATGACACAAAGTGCCGCATTTTGGTAGGCATAAAACGCTCCTTCCTTGCCGCTGATGGGTGCTTGAGGGAAATAATCGGTTACAATGCGCGGGATACTGAAATCCTTTTCAATCAAATTGGTGAAGGCATGATATGGCAACCCAGTCGTGTGGGATAGTATATGCCAGAGCTGAATACGGGCCGCTTGCTTACGGTCTTTAAGTGAAAAAGCCGGGTAATATTTTTGAACAGGATCGTCCCAGCGCATCAGGCTGTCCTGCACCAAAATACCTGTTAAAACACCTGCAAAACCTTTTGACAATGAGCCGATTCGGAACACGGTATGTTCGTCAATGGAATCCTGCCTGCCTACAATTCTTGGGCCGTAGCCATGTATAAAAACGATTTGGCTGTCTTTTACGATCACCATTGCTGCGCCTGGGGTGTTGGTCAGCCGCATGGAATCTTCGAAATACCGGACGTATTCAGCTATAAATGCCTCCAGATGGGACGGGAGTTTTATGGCCGTTTTGGTCAGGGAAGGAGGAGCTGCGCCCGCATTCGCCCACGGCTGCCAAGACTCGGCAGACAGGGAGGCTACCGCGGGTAAAGGCGCGTTGGAACAAGCCGAAAAAAGAAGGGAGAGAAGGAATAAAAAGAAAGGGAACTTCATAAGTGCGCGAAGATAGCGCGAACCAAGTTCACCACGGATCTAGCCTTGACACAAACTTAGGAAGCAGATGAAAGTAACAAGTTATTATTCACCCGTTCCTTAAACAGGAAAATTCAACCGCACTCATCGGCGGCCTCTGCTGCCTGGAAGCCTGTTTTGTTGGCGTTCCTGTTTGCGCTCGCGAACCTCTTGAAGCTTTTTTATCAGGGATTCTCGGAATTCGCGTTCGGCCATTGGGAGTTTGGCAATTTTCCGAAGTGGGAGCACCTTGCGAAGTTTTTGATAAGATTCGCGCTCCAACTCAACTTCCCGCTGTTTCATCTCAAAGTGCCGCTTGATTTGATCCTCCACTTCGGCATCGCTCATTTGGTCGAGTTGCTTTGAAGGGCGCAATTCTTGCTGTGCCTGCTCTCGTTTATCCGTAAATTCGTTGTACACGGGCCAGAAGCCTTGCGCTTCTTCCGGGGTTAGATTGAGCACTCGGGTGAATACTTCGGCGCGGAAGGCAGCTAAGCGGGCTTCGCGCTTTTCGGGGTCCACCTGTGCCTGTGTCAAGGTGCCAAAAGCACTGACAATCAGGACGGTGACTAGTAAATGTCTCATGGTGATGTTCATAGCAAAATGTTCTTGATTATTTTTTTACAGTATTTGTTCAAGTTCTTCGTCGGTCATCTCATCGAGGATTCTGTCCAAATCGTCCGGATGGATTTCATCAGAAATGGAACGGTTTTTCTTTGGTGTGCCCGGAGCGACTTTTTCAATTGGTTCCGATGTTTTTTCTGCAGTCAATGCCGCAAGTTGCTCAGGCTCAAACTCCTGCACATTTTCCAATACATAGGATTCCAAGTCATCTTCGGTCAATTCTGTTGAAACAAACTGCGCAGGCTGAGCTGCTTGAGGCTGGCGAATAAACCAAACAGCAGTCAATATCAGTGCCAACGCAGCAGCCAAGGCCATGGCCGTACGAGGTCTTACGGTCCAGGGGAACAACCTGGGGCGCTTCACCAAGTTCATGGTCGGGCGACCCAAATCTCCCGAGGATTTGAGGCGTGCGAATACAGCCTCCTCCATATCTTCTAAGTATCCTTCTGGGACTTTAAAACCATCACTTTTCCCCTTCAAGTCTTGGAGGAAAGGAGCGATTTCGTCATTCAATTTTTCCTGCTTCATAGTCTGCATCGTTTGTTGGTCAAATGGGTGCTTTTGGATTCATCCTTCGTAGTTCAAAAACGCCGCTTCGATCTTCTTGGTGGCATGGTGAAACGAGGCTTTGAGCGCGCCTACGGAGGTAGTGAGCAATTGCGACATCTCCTCGTAGGGCATTTCATCGTAATAGCGCAGGTTGAACACTTGTTTTTGCTTGTCGGGCAATTCGGCGATCGCCAATATTAGTTTTGCCTGCACGGCATCTCCGTCAAACCACTCATCCGCCTTCAACCGGTTGGAAAGCAAGTTGGCAGCATCATCCAGTGATGACGAAGCGTGCCTCGCTTGGCTTTGAAGGTGGGTAAGCGCTTCATTGGTGGCAATCCGATAAAGCCAAGTGTATAGTTTAGACTTCCCCTCAAACTGCGAAATCCCCCGATAAACCTTAATGAACGTGTTTTGCAGCACATCATCGGCATCGTCATGAATCTGCACCATCCGACGAACGTGCCAGTAGAGCCGCTCGCGGTATTGCGACATCAGCAATCTGAACCCACGCTCGAAGGTCTGCTCGGAGCGCAATAGATCCATGATTTGTTCGTCCGTCGCGGGCTTTTTCGTTGCGGTCAATTGCAATTCGTGCGAGTTTGGAGATAAGACTGGCGGAGCGGGGGGAGGTTTAATAGGAGCGTAAAATTCACATAAGTGCCAACGCAGCCAACACGTTCTCCTCAATCCTGGAAGCTATATTTTTGGAGTCGTCTTTCACAAACGCCCGCCCCGTCATTCTTTCGAAAAGCTCGATATAACGGCTCGAAATTTCTTTCACAAAGACATCGGGCATGACAGGCATTTCTTGACCGTCTTTGCCTTGGAAACCATTGGCAATCAGCCACTCGCGCACGAATTCTTTGCTTAGTTGGCGCTGCCGTTCGCCCGAAGCCTGGCGTTCAGCATAACCCTCCGCATAAAAATAGCGCGAACTGTCGGGTGTGTGAATCTCGTCCATGAGCAGGATTTGGCCATCTTTTTTGCCAAATTCGTACTTCGTATCCACGAGGATTAGCCCGCGAGCAGCGGCCATTTCAGTGCCACGCTGGAAAAGTGCCCGGGTGTACGCCTCCATTTGGGCATAATCTTCTGCGCTCACCACCCCCTGGGCGAGGATTTCTTCTCTGGAAATATCCTCATCGTGCCCTTCTTCAGCCTTTGTTGTGGGTGTAATGATCGGCTCGGAAAACGGATCACTTTCGCGCAACCCCTCTGGCAAAGTCAAGCCACACAAAGTGCGAAGCCCTGAAGCATAAATCCGCGCCGCATGGCCGACCAAATACCCCCGGATGACCATCTCCACGCGCACAGGATCACAACGCCAACCGATGGCGACGTTTGGGTCAGGCGACGAAATCAGCCAATTGGGGCATAAGTCGCTGCTGGATTGCAGGGCATAAGTGGCAATTTGGTTCAGCACCGCGCCTTTGTGCGGGATTGCACGCGGGAGAACATGGTCGAATGCCGAAATTCGGTCGCTGGCAACCATAACCAGCTTGTCGCCGAGGGAATAGACATCGCGAACTTTGCCGCGGTAAAAGGCCGTCTGACCTGGAAGTTGGAAATTGGTATCACGTAATGCATTCATGGGGCAAAGGTCGGAAAAGACTTTGGACTGTTGGATGGGTGGATCTTGGACTTTCGGATTATTGGATACAGGGCTTTGGACTTTGTATCTAAATAAAATAAAAACAGGACCGCAATCCTGAAGGAAGAGCGGCCCTGTTTTTCGGTCTAATTTATCTACGAATGATCAACGTAAATGATCACTGCAAAACCACTTCCCGCTCCGACATCATTTTACGGATGTTGATGAGCGCGTACCGCATGCGGCCAAGGGCAGTATTAATGCTCACCCGGGTAAGTCCGGCGATTTCTTTGAAACTCATGTCGGCGTAATGACGCAGAATGACCACTTCGCGCTGTTCGGGCGGAAGCCCTTCCACCAAATGGCGGATGCGATTATGGGTTTCTGAACGCATGATGATGGTTTCCGGGCCTTCGTCGCTCACGCGCAGCACGTCGAAAATGTCGAAGTCTGGGTTGGGATTGATGTGGGCGCGGCGTTTGTTGCGGCGGTGATAATCTACGCACATATTGTACGAGATACGCATGGCCCATTGCACGAATTTGCCTTCGTGGTTGTACTTGCCCTTGCGGAGCGTGTCAATGATTTTGATAAAAACTTCTTGAAAGATGTCTTCCGCGAGGGCGCGGTCTTTCACAAAGAGGTAGATAGAGGTGTAGATTTTTGCCTTGTAACGAGCGAGAAGCGTCTCGAAGGCTTGTTCATCACCATCTGTGTAAAGCGCGATCAGTTCGTGATCGTGAAGCATTGGCATAACTTGCATGAGCAATAGATTTTGCTGTTAACCAGTTAAATTGATTCAGAAATTTAATTGGTGTACAAGTTTTAGCCGATACGCAGAGAAAGTAAGTTGGTGATGAAATGATTGAGCAAAATGCCCATTGACGATGCCAAATGTATGGGCTTATTGTTTGGTGAGGGGAATTTTTTTGAAATTTTAACAAAATATTTCTCGTCGCACAGGCAACCCGCCAATTTTCATCAGAAAAATTTGGCAAAAGGGCTACTTTTGCACCCGAATCCAGAATAAAGTTGGGCGCAACTTTTTTGACCGATTCCCAAATTTAAGCCACGCTGCTACGCCGTCTCTTTCAACTGCGCCACTTAACCCACTTTTTCAAAGCGGCTCGGCAGCATTCTTCTCATGGAAATTGCCATAGTAGTAGTCCTCATTGTCCTGCACGGTTTTCTCGTGTTGGGTGAAATCGCGCTCCTCACATCCAAACGCTCACGGCTCGAAGGCGAAAAAATGAAGGGCAACCGCAACGCGGCCATCGCTGTTGACCTGCTCGACAATATTGACCATTATCTTTCTGCCATGCAGATCGGTATTACGCTCATCAGCATTGTGGAAGGCGCGTATGCCGGAGTAGCGATTGGCCATCAGTTAGAACCGTTCGTTGCTCAATTTCCCAGCCTTACACCCTACGCCGAACAAATTTCAATCTCGATCGTCATCACGCTGATCACCTATTTCTCGCTCGTTGTGGGCGAATTGGCGCCAAAATACATCGCCATCCAATACTCCGAATCACTGGCGATCGCTTGCGCCCCGGTAATGAATTTTATCACAAAGATTACGGGGCCAATTTCAGTATTCCTGAGTTGGAGCACTAAACTGTTTATGAGGATGCTCTTCATAAAGCCCAACGATCAGCAAAGCATTTCGGAGGACGAGATAAAATTGATGGTAAAAATGGCGAACCAGCAAGGGGTGCTAGAACAAAAAGAAAGTGAGTTCATTACCAACATATTGCGCTTTGCTGACCGCGATGCCTATACCATTATGACCCACCGCAACGAGGTAGAATGGCTTGACATTAAGGAAAATATAGAAAGAAATGACCGGGTCATCCGCGAAAGCGGCTACACAAAATTCCTTTTATGTGAAGATGACATTGAGAACATCATCGGGGTGGTAAAACTCCGGGATTATATTGGCAACCGAGATAAGCCAGACTTCGATCTGCGCAAAATAACCTCCCAGCCGCTTTATATCCCGGAAACGATGAATGCGCTGAAAATCCTGGAACGATTCCGAAAAGAACGCAATTATTTTGCAGTGGTTGTGGACGAATATGGCTCGACTCAAGGCATTATTACCCTGCACGACCTGACGGAAAACATCTTCGGCAACCTGCCCGATCTAGACGATGCAGAGGAACCCGACATTGTGACTCGTGAAGATGGTAGCCTTCTGGTGGACGGGATGATCCCAATTGATGAATTGCGCGAAACTTTGAGCCTCAAAGAATTTGATATTGAAGATGCCGACTACTCTACCCTTGCCGGTTTTATCCTCTACAAGCTTAGTGAAATCCCAAAAATCGGAGATGTACTGAAAACAGAAGGTTACTGCTTTGAGATTGTCGATATGGACAAGAGCAAGATTGACCGGGTATTGGTGAGCAAGATGCAGGAGGAGGTGTAAGTTTTAATTCTCCGTGATAAGTTTCAAGCCATCGTTGGCAAGAACTTGATTTAAGCTGCTACATTTGTTGCTAAATACCTGTCCTTTGGTGAAAATATCACACCTAAATTTAATTTCAATGAAACAAGTTCTTACGCTCTCCATTCTGTTGTTTGCCATTTTTTCTGCCGCACAAACCGGCTCCAGCAACCCAGAATACCAGATGGCGGTCGAAATTGCTCTCGGCGAGCTTCAAAAAGGCCAATGCAAACCTTGTCTGGAAGCCTACGAACGGGCTTTCGCTATTTCCAAACACAGTGCGTTAAGTCATCTCCGCGCGGCCCGCTGTGCGCAGATGTGCAATGACCCGGAAAAAGCCCAATCTTTTGCAGATAAAGCCGTGGAAATTAGCTGGGATATGGCCGCCCAAGTTTTGCAAAATGACCTTGGATACCCCGAACTTGTCCCTTTGCGAGATTCCGATTTGGGTAAAAACACTTTGGAAAAAACGATGGCCGCTGCCAAAGCCACCGGATTTAATTTTGAACTTGCGAAAGCACTTGACTTACTCTCCGAAGAAGATCAAAAATACCGCCGCCTGAAAAGTGAGATTGATTCAAAATACGCAAAAGAATCCCCTGAATATCAAAAATTCATGCAAGAATGGATACAAAATGATTCATTATGCCTTGTAAAAGCAGAAGCCATCATCCAGCAATTTGGGTATCCTGGCAAATCACTCGTGGGCGATTCAAGACAAGACGCTATCTGGATGATAATCCAACATGCCCCCCTCGAAAAACAGGAGCAATATTTTCCGCATATTGATGCTGCGGCACAAAAAGGCGAGATGCGCAAATCTGCTTGGGCTTTGCTGGTGGATCGGATTCGAATGTTTAAAGGCCAACCGCAGCTTTATGGCTCGCAGGTAATACACGACTATGTTTCTGGCAGCAAAAAATTTCATGAAATAGAAGACGAAATAAATGTGAACAAACGCCGCGCTGAAGTGGGCCTAGGCCCACTCGAAGAATATGCTGAGAGAATGGGCGTGGCGTGGAACCCCAAATAGAGACGTTGGACATTGGATGTTGGACTTACTCGCAACTTGGCATATCAACTTAGAACTTGGAACTTTCAACGAATAAACTCGAACCTTTCAAAAATCGCTTGACCAAAAACTTCAGGCACTTTGGGAAATGGGCGAAGAGGCAGAGCATCACCTGCTTTCGGGTGTACGATAACGACATTCCCGGGACGCCGTTGGCCGTGGATATTTATGAAGGCATTGCACACATTGCGGAGTACGAGCGCGACCATGGCATGGATGCCGACCAACACTCAGCTTGGCTGGCTGAATGCGTCCAAGTTGTTTCAGAAGTGTTTGATATTCACCCGGACAGCATTTTTTTGAAATACCGTCAACGGCAAAAAGGATTGCGACAATACGAGCGTTTTTCTCGTGCTGGCGCCGAGTATATCGTACACGAAAATGGGTTGAATTTTCTCATCCGTCCGGCAGACTATCTGGATGTTGGACTATTTCTGGACCATCGTAACACGCGTCAAATGGTACGCAAGGAATCTGCGGGTAAACGGGTACTCAACCTTTTTTCGTACACAAGCTCGTTCTCTGTCTATGCGGCTGCAGGAGGTGCAGCATCTACCCTGACCGTGGACATGAGCAACACTTACCTGCAATGGGCCGACCGAAATCTGGCACTCAATGGTTTTTCAACAGGTCCTCACCGCCTATTGCAAGCCGACGTAACCTCCTGGTTGCACGAGCCTTCAGCGGAACAATTTGACCTCATCGTACTGGATCCACCAACATTTTCTAACAGTAAGCGAATGACTGGCACGCTCGATACCCAACGCGACCATGTATGGATGCTCAACGCTGCGCTTCAACGCTGTGCACCGGGCGGAACCATCTGGTTCTCTACCAATTACCGACGTTTCAAACTCGAAGAAGCGGCTATTCGGGCTTCTGAAATCCGCGATATTTCAAAGCAAACGGTGCCGGAAGATTTTCGGAATGAGCGGATTCACCAATGTTTTAAGATATTGAAATAAAGTCGTCATTGGGTCATTGGTCATTGGTCATTGGTCATTGGTCATTGGGGCATTCGCCAAATATTGCAATGACCAATGACCAATGACCCAATGACCCAATGACCCAATGACCAATGACTAATGACCAATGACCCAATGACCAATGACCAATGACCCAATGACCCAATGACCCAATGACCCCATGACCAATGACCAATGACCAATGACCAATGACCCAATGACAATCACAACCCCTTCACATCCACATTCACTTTTCCAGTTGAAAAAAGATTGACCCGAATCCCAGTGGGTGTCACGCGGGTATCTTGGACGGCCACACTGTCGAGCGCGCCATAGAGGGTAATACCAGGCTGTATCTGGTAATTGCTGAGTGTTTGCTGGATCGAATTTTTCATCTCAGCGATGTTCTGCCCTAGTGGAAATACCATGCTTGCTGCCATTTTCTTTTTAATCGTCCCTTGAAAAATCCAAGAGGAAGAACGCAGTAGAAAATTGCGCGTATCCACATGAAAATCAAGATCTTTTACCTCAATCTGATTTTTCAGCGGGTTGAATTCCGGCCTTCCAATAAAGTAAATTTGGCCGTTGAACGAACCGCTTAGTTTGGTATTCACCACCACCCGGTCATTGTTGCCCCAAAGCGTCAGGTCTTCCACTTTCACCTTCTTTTTTCCGGATTCAAAAACCTGTCCGACCATGATGTTTTTGGCCAAACGCTCGGCTTCAGCGAAGGGCACATCGGTGGCAAAACGCATTTGAAAATCATCGGGGGCTTCGTTTAGCAGGGTCAGGTTGGGGAGGAAGGAATTTTCCCTGAATGTGGGTTTTTCGCCAAATGACACATCATTCAGACACTCCACCGCGATTTTGGTTTGCAGGGCGTTGTTATAGGTTGTGATCGGGGTGAGGCCAATGCTGATAGGCGTGGTTTTTGACCACATTCGGTATTCTTCGTCAAGTAACACGGGCTGTTGAATGGCTTCCCAAGCCTCTTGGATATAGGGCCTGAGGTTGATTTGCTGGTTCACATATTGGTCGAGGGTCTTGCTGAGCGCCTTTTTACTTCGGTTGAGCGCCAGATTGGCAATGGCCTCTACGCTGATGTTTCCGATGCCTGTTTTCAAGATGGGCCGACTGAGCCATTCGTGCCATTCCACCACAGTTTGCGTACTGAGGCTCCAGTCGGGGTTGATGTTGAAGGTTGTTTTGAAATTGAGGGCAAGTTCTCCCTCAGCCTCGGCTGCTGTGCCAAACACGAGTTCTTTTTTCATCCAGAGTTTAAGCGGAACGCGGTATTTCACGGTATTTCCGGCAAAAAACAGGGAAATTTCTTGACTAGACCAGGCATTCATCATCAGTCCGTCGTGGCCGTTGTCGTCATAGGAATAATCCTCAAATAGCGCTGAATTGCCCAGTCTGGTATTGAGCGAGCGCAGGATTTCATCCACGGAAATGCTGACCGGGATGCTGAGCGTGGAGGGCACGGGCACAGGGTCGTCGGTGGCGTTGTATTGTTCGGCGGGTTGGGGCGCGTTGGTGTATTTTGCGGTGGTGCAAAAGGCGAGGAGGGAGAGGAGGAGGAGTTTGTGGAACTGCATGGTGGGGGAGATTAGCGTAAGTTACGAACCCAGACAGCAGGGTCACGCTTGATATGAACTACAGCTACTATGAGTATTTTTGAGCGAGGTTCATCCACACGAAACACAATGTAGTAGGGGAATTTATGGAGTTTTACCTTTCGGTAATTCGGACTTTGTCTGACCACGTCAAACGTTTCAGGGCGTTTTGATAAATCTTCAAAACAGTTTTGCAGGCCATTCCAAAATCGTTCGAGTGCCGAGATAGATTCTCCAGCATACCAGTCAAGTGCATCACGGATGTCACATTGGGCACTTTTTCCGAAAACAATATTAAAGGCCATACTCCGACTTCATCAGGGTTTTGAAGTTGCCCGCCTCCAATGCAGAGTTGGGTTCGGTCTCATATTCTTCCCAGCGGCGATCCAATTCGGCCAGTTCTTCTTCTGAAAATTCGAGGTCTTCTGCCTGTGAAGCGCGGAGGTTTTTGAATTTCAAGAAAGTAACAAAGTCAGCCACTTGTTTTTGAAGGTCAAGCGGAAGGGATTCTATTTCGTTGATGAGGAAGGCCTTGTTCATTATTTGTAAAGTGTAGTGTGCATATTTGGATGCTCAAAAATAGGCAAAAAGCGGGAAAGTAGCGTTTAAGCAGGCACGACCTTTTCAGCAGAAGCAACTGACTCCCATTGATCAAAAGTAAAGCAGGTGAGTTCGAGCAACATTGCTGGCGAGATGCTGTTGGGCAGGCCTTTCAAAATGTGCAATACAGCTTCTCGCAGCGCCCAATTAGGATTGACTGCGGCCAGGGCAATTATTTTTTGGAGAATGAGGTCCTTGTGTGCGACAAGGGTTTTTTCAGGCAAAAGTTCTTCATCTGTCAGTTTTGATGTCATCGTCTTTCAGTACTACCAAAAAATCAATATCTGACCCTTCATGCTGGTCGCCACGTGCGTATGAACCATACAAGATCAGTTTGGCGAGGCGTTTGCCATACAAGGTCTGTAGTTCGGATTTTACGGCTTGGTTAGGGTGTTTTTGTTGAACATGGGGAGTTTGTTTATTTTCTTGCAAAAAACAGGTTTGGGGGGGGGATTTCTCACAGATTGCGGGCAAAGAACGCGTTAATCGGGGCGGCTGGGATGAACCTTCACGGCTGCGGGGGTAGCTGAATGCAATGCAAAGATAGCGGAAAACATATCTCTTGCCTTCTGGGCGGCTACAAGTCTCTAGCACATCGAAATCCATAAATATTAAACCCATAAATACGTAACACACCACTACGAGATGTCACATT
>JBBQSW010000057.1:0-12874 GCA_038213575.1 Chitinophagales bacterium
TCTTTTTGATTGTTTACTTAGGAGTTGATTTGCTTTTTGGGAAACCGGGATATCCTGAAAATGGAACGGATGAGATTAGGCCAAGAGACACCAAATATCAACCAGTTATTGATTTTGATGTGTTACGAAAAGGAGAACAGAGTTTCGAAATATATGCAGAGCTCAAGGCTTGTGATCGAAGCAAAGCGGCTCACCCTCAGAAAGTTTATCTGGGTGAAACCACCCAGAAAGGATGGAATTCATTCTCCTTGCCATTAGCTGGCATTGATTGGGTGTACATAAAAAGTATGGATGGAGAACCTCCTCCTTGTTTCGAGATATATATTTTTCAATTGACTGGTAAGAGCAAGGGGGAACTTTTGGGTACAATCAAAATAGAATAAGGCAATTCTGCATTTTGCATGGGTAGTTTGCTTTAAAGCCCGAATTCTCTTAACAAAAAAATCCCGGCCACGCATACGCTCTGCCGGGAGTCGTATAAAAAACGCTGGTAATTAGCCAACGTCTGTTGCGGCCATGCTGTTTTCGTTTTAGGGGGGTGAAAGTAGGGAGTTGGGATGGGATTCGCCTCATGCGTTCTTTCACTTTTTTACAAACCACTGCTGGGTCAACTGATCTGCCCAATAAAATGCTGTAGCCCAGACATCCTGAATTATGAGCCAGAACGGCGTAGCCGTGACATTCCAGTAACACCAGTCGGAGCAAGAATCGGAGCAGCGTAGCCCAAGAGTGACAAATGCCATGGAAGAACGGCGTAGCCGTGACATTCCAGTAACACCTGGCTGAACGGTGGGCAGAACGGCGTAGCCGTGACATTATGCGATATCACGGCTACGCAATATAATGTCACGGCTACGCCGTTTTTCCGTGACTCAACCGCCGTTTACAACGGCTACCATAATGTCACGGCTACGCCGTTTAGATGGGCTCGTGGAAAATGTATTTTTCATCATGGTCGATCTCGAATTTTTGTAGGAATTCGAGATATTCGGCTCGGAATGAACGCTTTTTATGGTGCGCCTCTTGGTTTTGAACGTACCGATATACCACATTGACCTGCGATTTTGCGTAGGAAAATGCCCCAAATCCTTTCTGCCACTCAAATCGGTGCTCTAAAAACTTTCGTTCGTTTATCCAGCCTGAAGCATTGGATTTGACCTTTTGCATCAGGTCAGAGAGTGATTGTTTGGGGTTTAAGCCAAAGAAACAATGGACATGGTCGGCTACTCCATTGATTATTAGAGTTTTGTGCCCCAGATCATTGATGGTTTGACCAATGTAGCCAAAGAGCTCTTGCCGGAATTCGGGTAGGATTAATCCTTGCCGGAATTTGACCGCAAATACGGTCTGGATGTGGAGTTGATGGTAGGTGTTAGCCATGATTAACGTGTTTTGGTATAAAATGTATTGTATAAAATTATAGGATAAGAATGGATTATGCAAGCGTTGCAGATCGTTTTTCTTCATAAAAATTTAATTCCTACGGCATTCTTGTTCTATCCTAGGCTTTTGGTAACCACGCGGCTGACCCGCAGCGAACGAAAAAAATGCCGTAGGCATGCCATTATGGTAACAAAAGGCAGACCCAGAATAATAAATCACGGAACGGCATAGCCGTGGCATTAAAGTAAGAAACTCCCGGCAGCGCAAATGCACTACCGGGAGTCCTATAACTTTCAACTTGTTACTTTCAACTTTTTACTTCCCGCCTTTAGCAGCCGCAATCACCGCTTCAGAAACGCTGGCTGGTGGCGGAGCATAGTGGCTGAATTCCATGGTGCTCGAAGCACGACCGGAAGTCAGGGTACGAAGTTGTGTCACATAACCGAACATTTCGGAAAGTGGCACTTCGGCTTGAATGGCTACTGCGCCACCCATACGTCCTTCCTGGCCTTTCGGCAAGCCACGGCGACGGTTCAAGTCACCGATCACTGGACCAACATAGTCTTCAGGGGTGATTACCTCAAGTTTCATGATCGGCTCCATGATCACCGGTTTGGTAGCAGGAGCAGCAGCGCGGAAACCTTCCTTGGCGCACAACTCAAACGCGATTGGCTTGGAGTCAACGGCGTGCATGCCACCGTCGAGTACCTTAACCTTCATTGAGTCAATATTGTAACCTGCGAGGATACCGTTGTTCATCATCTGTGTGAAACCGTCAGCAATAGGCTTCTGGTAGTTCTTGTCAATCGAGCCACCCACGATGCCCCATTCGAACTGCAATTTCTTTTTGCCGCTCTTGAAGTCGTCGCTGTTGAGGAAGTCCTCGTCGGCAGGGCCGAGTGTGAATTCCATATCTGCAAAGAGCCCCGAACCGCCTGTTTGCTTTTTCAAGCGTTCGCGGTGCGTAGTGGTTTTGGTCAAAGCCTCCTTGTAGTTCACCTGTGGAGCGCCTTGGTTGCATTCCACTTTGAATTCGCGGCGCAAACGATCCACAATGATCTCCAAGTGCAATTCACCCATGCCGCTGATGACGGTTTGGTTGGTGTCTTCGTCATATTTCACGCGGAAAGTTGGATCTTCCTCGGCGAGTTTGTTGAGGGCCATGCCCATTTTATCCAGGTCTTTCTGTGTTTTGGGTTCTACCGCCAAGCCAATTACAGGCTCGGGGAACACCATGCTTTCGAGCACGATCTGGTGGTTCACATCGCAAAGCGTGTCGCCCGTGCGGATGTCTTTGAAACCAACTGCTGCTGCAATGTCGCCCGCTTCCACCGAATCAATCGGATTTTGCTTGTTGGCGTGCATTTGATACAGGCGGCTGATGCGCTCTTTGTCTCCTGTACGAGTATTCATAACGTAAGAACCAGCGTCGAGTTTGCCCGCATACACGCGGATAAAGCACAAGCGGCCCACGAAGGGATCGGTTGCGATCTTGAACGCCAAGGCAGTAAAAGGCTCGGTCACCGAAGGTTTGCGAGACACTTCTTTTTCTGTACGCGGGTCTAAACCCGTTACATCGGCGATGTCAGTTGGTGCCGGGAGGAAATAGCAAGCAGCGTCGAGGCAAGCCTGCACACCTTTGTTCTTGAAAGCTGAACCGCACATCACCGGGGTCATTTTCAGATCGCACACAGCGGAACGAACCGCTGCACGCATTTCATCCACCGTGATGCTATCGGGGTCGTCGAAGAATTTTTCGAGCAGTTTGTCATCGTAAGAAGCGACTTCTTCAATCAGTTGCTGGCGAAGTTCATGCACCGTTTCTTTTAGATCTTCCGGGACGGGAATCTCTGTGTAGGTCATGCCCTGGTCGTGTTCGTTCCAGACAATTGCTTTGCCCATCACGAGGTCTACCACGCCTTTGAAGTTGTGCTCCGAGCCGATAGGCACTTGAAGTGGAATGGCATTCGAGCCGAGTTTGGCTTTCATGTCTTTCACCACCATCATAAAGTCAGAACCAGCGCGGTCCATCTTGTTGACAAACGCGATGCGCGGCACTTTATAGTTGTCGGCCAAACGCCAGTTGGTTTCGGACTGAGGCTCTACGCCATCTACTGCCGAAAACAGGAACACCAAGCCGTCGAGCACACGCAGCGAACGGTTCACCTCTACGGTGAAGTCCACGTGGCCAGGGGTGTCAATGATGTTGAAATCATATAGTTGACCATCCACCGTCCAGTGACACCGGGTAGCAGCAGAGGTGATGGTGATGCCGCGCTCTTGTTCTTGCTCCATCCAGTCCATCGTAGCTGCACCTTCGTGCACCTCGCCGATTTTGTGGTTGACACCTGTATAGAAGAGCGTACGCTCGGTGAAAGTCGTTTTGCCCGCATCAATGTGGGCGGCGATACCAATATTCCGGGTAAACCGAAGGTCCGTTGCCATGACTTTTTACTTTATTGATTGTGTGAGTGAAATTGATTGTGGGCTGAGGATGTTGAGAACGTTTAGTTTGTTGAGGACCGCTCAAGCAACTAAGGTTTTCAACCTCCTCAACATTCATTCAGAACAAAGTATCGCTTTAAGGCAATAAAATTCCTTTCTTCCGAATGTTAATTTTGAGTAAACCCCTTGATTTCTAAGAAAATTTTGAAAACTGAAAACGTTGTTTCCTTTTCAAAACCTCTAAAAATGCCTATACCGCCGAAAATTGCTTTCCCAAACACTATGCTGGGCGTTGCAATCTTCGGCGGTAGGGCGGTGGCTTAGCCTTGCTTAACGTCCACGGAAGTGGGCAAAAGCGCGGTTCGCTTCGGCCATTTTGTGTACGTCTTCACGTTTTTTCACCGCATTGCCTTCGCCTTTTGCGGCGGCCATTACTTCGGCGGCGAGTTTTTCGGCCATGCCTTTACCGCTACGGGTGCGAGCATATTTGATCATCCACTTGATACCAATGGAAACTTTGCGGTTAGCAGGGAGTTCCGTAGGGATTTGGAAAGTAGAGCCCCCTACACGGCGGCTACGGACTTCCACTTGTGGCATAACGTTGTTGAGAGCTTTCTTCCAGATCTGCAACTCGTCCTCGTTGGTGCGGCTTTTCACGAT
This sequence comes from Chitinophagales bacterium, assembly GCA_038213575.1. Lineage (GTDB taxonomy): Bacteria > Bacteroidota > Bacteroidia > Chitinophagales > Saprospiraceae > M3007. The sequence continues at coordinate 4,489 of JBBQSW010000057.1, forward strand.
GTCTAATGCATCGTAAAAAATGCCAAATGCAACGCTCTTCTTGCCGTCCCACATGAGGTTATTCACGAAACGTGTTACCATCGTGTCGTTATAACGCGGGTCTGCGGCCAATACTCGAGGTTTCGGTTTGTGCTTACGCATTTCTTAGTGATAAGTGTTTAGTGATAAGTGGTAGCATATTAAGGTAAACAAAAAAGTGAGGGATGCCCACTCATCATTTAAAACTTAACACTTACCACTGAATTTTATTTCTTTGGACGCTTGGTGCCGTACTTCGAACGGCTCTTGTTGCGCTTTTGTACACCCGCCGTGTCGAGCGCGCCGCGCACGATGGTGTAACGTACCCCAGGCAAGTCTTTCACTTTACCGCCACGCACAAGCACGATAGAGTGCTCCTGCAGGTTGTGGCCTTCTCCAGGGATGTAACAGATTACTTCAAAACCGTTCACAAGGCGCACTTTGGCTACTTTGCGGAGGGCTGAATTAGGTTTTTTCGGCGTGGTAGTGTACACACGGGTGCATACGCCACGCTTCTGCGGGCTGGAATTGAGCGCTCGGCTCTTGCTCGCATACTCCACCTTTTCGCGGCTTTTCCGCACAAGTTGATTGATGGTTGGCATACCTTTATTTTTGCTAAAATTAATGTAACTCGTTCAAAATCAATGAAAAAAGGTCAAAAATTTACTCCCTTTTTCCAAAACGGTGGCAAAGGTAGTTCGACTTCCGCCTATTTTCCAAGCGGGACACAAAGTTTTATGCGTGAAATGTGAAGTTCTCATCGGATTACCGTCACGTCCCCCTCATACTGTAGCACTGCGCCATCAATAAAACGCACCATTGCATACCAGGCGAACACACCGTCCACCTTTTGTCCCTTTGCAGTGCCGTCCCAGCCAAAATTAGGTTCGTTCAAGTCAAAATCTCGGTTTTCATAGATCAAACCGCCCCAACGATCATAAATGCGCAGCAGAGAAATTTGCGCTGCGGCCGGACCGCCAAAACCTGTAAAATGGTCGTTCGGATAAGGCTTGTCGGGCATGAAAATGTTTGGGAAATATACCGGGCGGTCTTTCTTGACTCGAATCCTAACGGTGTCAAAGGCCATACAGCCGTCTTCGTCGGTAATTTTGACGAGGTAGGTAATATCATTAATGGCCGTAGCAGTCGGCTCCGCAATATTGGTTTCGCTCAAGCCAATGCCGGGCGACCATTCAAAGGTAACCGGACGGCCAAAGGGTGCAGTAATTGTACTAATGTCTACCGTGAATCCGAGGTCTAGAGTCGTGTCTGCCGGCTCGGAGACTACGATAAGTGCCGCTGGCTGGCTAATATTAGCGAATACCGAATCTTGACAACCATAAGCGTCTTTAACTTTTACCCAATAATCGCCCGCCAACAAGTTCTTCAAGGTATCGGAAGCGAAAAACGTGATGCCATCGGGGCTAAACTTATAAGGTGGCCGTCCACCGATGCCTTCTACCCGAATTTCGCCTTCGGGGGTTCCATTGCAAATAAGGTCGAGCACATCCAGCAGATTTACAGCCACATCTGGTGGTTCGGTAATGAAAACGCCGCCAACAATGATACATTCGTTTCGGTCTGAAACCGTTACGTCATACTGTCCGGGTGTCAAATTGCTAATGGTTTGGGTGGTAGCGGCGGTTGACCACTGGTATTTGTATAAACCTGTACCACCTGAAGGAATGGCTTCTGCCATGCCGTCATTGGCCCCAAAACAAGAAATGTCAATCGTGTCAATGGCCAGTTCCAGCTCGGGATTGTCTACCACAGACACCGTGAAGGTTCCTTCACATAACACGGCATCAATGGCTTGAATCGTATAAGTACCCGCAGCAAATCCGCCCTGCGAATTATTGGGAATGTAGCCATTGCCCCAGTCGAACTGCACAGTGGGCTTGCCATTGGTCACATTGAGTGTTATGACTCCATTGGCGTCGCCAAAACAAAGCGGTGGGTCTACGCTTGCCTCTGCAGTCAAAATCCGTTCGTCAACTTGAATCCCTAAGTCGGTTTTGCAGTTGTTAAAATCAACGATGGCTAGTGTGTAGAAACCTACACCCAGGCTGTCAAGGAAATTTTCGGTCGTAAAGGGGCCATTGTTCCAACTAAATAAATAAGGTGGAGTACCGCTCGTTATATTGCTGATGGTAATCTGACCATTGGCGGTACCGTTACAGTCGGGAGCGGCGATCAGGGTATCCACTTGCACATCCGGGTAAATCAAAACAGATTGAATTTCAGTGACTTTGCAGCCCAAATCGGTTTCCAGCGTCAACACGACTGGGTGCACGCCGGGCGTATTAAACGCCACGGTATGTGGTCCGGGGCCAGTGGCGGTTTGTGGCACAACGTCCGCTCCGAAACTCCAATTCCATGCAGTGATGGATCCAAGGGCGAAAGTGGAAGCATCTATCACTTGTACAGGAGTTCCAAGGCATACTGCTTCGGGTATGGTTGTGAATTTTGCTTCAGGGCCAAGGAACTCGCCGGTGCCGCCAAATTCGATGGAAAAACCGTTGCCTGTGGCAGAAAAATTATTGACGGCCAAGGCATACGTTTCGCCCTGAATCATATCCAAAGGTCTGAGCCAGGCATCGTCGCCAGGCTCAGAACAACCCGCGTCTTCGCTGACATCGGGGTCGCCATTGCGCATTCCAGTGGGGCCAAGACATGCGGCGGAATTGATCCCCTGGCTTTGCCCGGAGGCCATGCAACGTTCCACAATTTTTCCATTACAGTTGCCAATTCCATTGGGGATTCGGTAAATAATAAAGTCAAGATCATCCGGGCCGTTCAAGGGGGTCAGCGTCATGGTCAAAGTGCCTGATTGTGCACAAGTCCAAACAAACCAGGTGGAGTTGGATTCAAATATTCCAGGTACACCATTGTTAAAGCAAGCAGCATCTTGCATTTCCTGATTATTGCTTCCAGCACCTGTTACGTATTGCACCACAAAAGGTGATTTGTCACATAAAATCGAGGAGGTTGGACAGTCGGAGGTTGGGACTACGGGCGGGTTGTAGTTGTTGATGCAGATTTGAAATGTTCCTTGTTGCCCAGCTGCGCCCTGAACACGGATGAGATAGGTAGATCCTACAAAAAGCCCACCTTTGTAGGCTTCCGCAATATTATTGTTGCCCGCAGATGCATCGCAAACCAATTCATTGATGACCCCGCCACAGGTGCCAAAGTAGAGGGATACTTGTGGGTCTTGCAAAGTGCCACCGGGTGCTTGTGCTGTTGCACCACGTACGGTGATTGTCATATCGGTTGCCTGCGGTGTAAAGACGAACCATACATCGTTTTGCACCGTACCAAAACACCCGGGGGCTCCATAGGCGGAGGGTGTGGCGCCCACATTGGTGTAGGCGTCTGTCGGGCTACAAAAAGTCAAAGCGGCAGGCAACACGATCGGGCTGGAGCATTCGTCGTTGGAAGGTTGCGCAAATGAACTGGCAGCGCAAATACAAAGGGCAAAAATGAGGGTAGTTTTTTTCATAGTATGCTGTTGAAATCGGGATATTTTTGGAAATAGAGGCATTGTATAGCCCAAGACGCAAAAACAGCCCTCTTTGTTGGCTGAATCTTTAGTCAAAATTTTCTTAAAATGTTGAAATCCAAACGGAAGCCCCTTCTGCACCATTTGACAATCTACATTAACGCCGCAAATTAGCAAAATAAGCTTCGCCAGAGATTCTCTACTTTTGCCGCCGATGAAACATCTTCCCAACGCGCTCACGCTTGCCAACTTGTTTTGCGGCTGTTGTGCATTGCTCTACACTTTTTACTGGCAGCCCGAAATGGCAGCCCTTTTTACTGCTGGATCATTCGTCTTTGATTACTTAGACGGGATGGCGGCGCGAGCATTGAAAGTAAGTTCACCGCTTGGCAAAGAACTCGATTCGTTGGCCGATGTGGTGAGTTTTGGGGTGGTGCCTGGGGCGATGCTGTACCGTCTTTTGAGCGGGGATGTTTCGATAACAGCGGCTTATGGCAATACGTTTGTGGAGATTTATGCTTTACCCGCTTTTGTGCTATCGGCTTTTTCTGCGCTGCGCTTGGGGAAATTTAATTTAGATACTCGGCAGGCAAACTATTTTATCGGCCTCAGCACCCCTGCTTGCACTGTGTTTGTTCTGGGGCTAGCCCTGACAGCACATCACAACCTTTTTGGATTGAAAGAAGTGATTGAAAACCAATGGCTTTTGTACGGACTGGTGGGGCTACTCTCTTGGCTTTTGGTGAGTGAGATTCCTATGTTTGGCATGAAAATCAAACGTTTTGATTGGAAGAGCAATGGGTTCAACCTTGTTTTTTTGGCTTTGTTTGGTGTGCTCGTTTTTTTCCTGAAAGAACTGGCTTTGTCGGCCATCATCGTTTGCTACATCGTTTTGTCGGTCATTTTTAGAAAGAATATTATTGCTGGTTAATTTAGCCACGAATTGAACTAATACATTATTCCAATTCGTGAAAATTAGTGTAATTCGTGGCCAATCAAATCACCCCCTCCTACGCTTCGGCTTTGGCGGGTAAAAAATCAACAAATCCACCATAGAATGAAGTTTATCGCCGAAATTGACATCATGCCCCACCGCGAACTGCTCGACCCGCAAGGCAAAGCCGTGGTGAACAATATGAAACATCTCGACCTTTCAGGCATTCAGGATGTGCGCATCGGTCGCCATGTCAGCATGACCCTGGAAGCCAATTCTGAAACCGAAGCCCGCCAAAAGGTGGATACCGCCTGCCAGAAATTGCTGGCGAATCTGATTATGGAGAGTTACTCGTTTGATTTGAAAAATGGGTAGGTCGCCGTACTTTTGACAAAATTTTCTGCCCATGACGATGCCACCATTATCGCTCATCGAACTCCAAGACAATGTGCTGGATTTCTTACTGCGCTACCGGGCAGAGACGGAGCCTGATTTAAGGTTTGCGCTCCGTCGAAGTAATGCTGCTGGCCTTTTGAACGAAGGACATTGGTTTATGAATTCACCCACAGAGGGATATTTTACAACTCAATTCTGGAGCTTCCCCGCTCCATTCGTTTTGAATATTTTCACGGATGGCCGGGTAGGTTTATTTTGCGATTTACAGCAAAAGAATCTTGAAAAAGAGTCAAAAAATCTATTTGCTGCTTTTGAATCATTTCAAGGGTTTGAGCACGTTGAAATGTTCAAACGCCCATTCAGACGAACTTTTTTAGTACGTTGGTATCTAAAAGACAGTCTTGACATACTTGATAAGATGAGGGCCTTTTTGAAAAGTGATGATCGTAGAAAAATCGAAACAGCCATTAAAAACAAGGATGCGTGGTCTTACAATCCGCTTAATTCGCTTCTGGGAAATGAGCGGATTAATTTTGATTTTATTGACGAAACTGAGTTCCAATCCATGCTTCGCACGGTGATGGAATTCCGCGAAAAACGGCAAAAGTCCAACCTGTTTCCACCCCTAAAACCATCCAAGCCAAAATCCGGAGAGGTGCCCATCTCGCTTGAATCGTTATTTATACATAACTTTCAAGGCATCGAAAAAACGGAGTTAGTTGGGCTGCCACGAGCTCCATGGATTTTCCTGACTGGCAACAACGGCTATGGGAAATCCTGCTTGCTTCGGGCCATTTTTATCGGGTTTAATGGAAAAAGAGACGGCGATACTGAACTTGCCAATGGAGGTACGGATATTGTACTGCGTTACTGGGATGACGAAAAAGTGACTACAAACAGCAGTGCCGAGGCTCATTCACCGAGTTTAGCGGCTTACGGCCCACACCGTTTGGAAATCACAGACGAAATTTCAAAAGAACAGAGAACCGACCGCAGTTCAGCCAGTTTTAGTCTTTTCAAAACCAGTGCCCACCTGCTGAATATCGAAGGCTATCTTCGAGACTGGTACACCGACCCGAAACGCAAATCGCGCTATACCTCCGTAGTCAAGATGTTCAAAAGTCTAATGCCCGGCATCGGCGACATCTTTTTTGACGAGGATTCTAGACGCATTTTGTATTGTGAAAAAGACCTCGAAACAGGTGACAACCTTCCTCCGCTTGATTTTCTAAAACTTGCCTCGGGCTTTAAAAATATCATAGCCTTTGTGGGTGATATGTGCGTCCGTTTTTTTGAGTCCAACCCTTCTTGGAATACTCCCCACGATTTTATGGGAATCGTAATCATCGATGAATTGGATTTGCACCTGCACCCAATCTGGCAACGCCAACTACCAGCCTTACTTTCCAAAGTCTTTCCAAAAATCCAATTCATCGCTTCCACACACAGTCCGATACCGATTTTAGGGGCACCGAAAGATTCGATTCTCTTCAAAGTCGATAGGACAAAAGAGGAAGGTATCACAGTTGAACGGCTAGATATTGATGTCAGCACATTGCTGCCAAATACTATATTGACTTCGCCAATTTTTGGGTTTCAGGAAATTTTTCCAGAGAGTTTTAATGATGAAAAACAGCGGATTACTACAGAAACGACTTACGAAGGAGCTGTCTTGAATGATGTTTTGGATCAAGAGTTGCTTGATTTGGCTCGAAAATCAAATAAAGCCAAGAAGTTCTTGTCCTTCACTCAACAAGCATAGGCCATGCGGTTTGTCAAACGCAGTTACCCAAGGGAGGAAACGCCTGTCCATTTGCAGGATATGTTAAAAATCAAAGACTTCGACAAAGTCTTGTTGGGTGACACTTCAAAAATCAATGACAAAATTTATCGTCGGGACAATAGTGATCAGAAAACACGGGAAGTGCTCGCTGCATATTATCTAGGTAAATGTGCTTACTGCGAAAATAACGAATACGAAGCTCAAATAGAGCACTACAGACCCACAGGGAAATCAAGAAAGGACGGTGGTCACGAAGGCTACCCATGGCTTTGCTACGAATGGTCAAACTTGCTGCCTTCATGTCACGACTGTAACCGTGGTGGCGCAAAAGGCACTCGTTTCCCTATTTTAGGAATTCGAGTTGCACATTATCCACTCACTGACGAAGGCTCTCCCAACACAGACGCATTTAAGGTGAACCATACCCTCATGCTTGCCGAGAAGCCCATGCTTTTGCACCCTGAAATAGACAATCCCAGGCATTTTTTTAAGTTCGACTCAGAAGGAAAAATATTTGGGACAGATACTTCAGCTCGAGGCAATAAAACTAGTGAAATTTGCCGCTTGTTTCGTCAAAACCTGTGTGTAGCAAGGCAACGAATTGTTGATGATGTATTGGACAGAGTTCGCAACCATCTGCTCCTTTTTGAAAGTGATCATCTTGACAAACAAGGCTTGAGTGCAGCATTGGAACAGATTTTTATCGAGATGAAAGAGAAGGCATACGATATCAAGGAATCGTTCACACTTTTTAGATGGTATTTTTTCGAGCATTTTCCAGACCTTTTTTCGGATGGTTTTCACCAAAAACTTCCATCTTTACCTGATGACTACCTGCAATCCATCCTCAACGTTTATACAGATTTCCGCCACAGTCAATCATAATCTCTCGCCCCATGCTCTACATCGTCCCTACACCCATCGGCAACCTCGAAGACATTACCCTCCGTGCCATCCGGGTGCTGAAAGAAGTATCGCTCGTGCTGGCGGAAGACACCCGCACGAGCCGCCGACTATTGGACCATTACGAGATAAAAACACATTTGCGCGCTTTCCATGCGCACAACGAACACGCGAAAGTGGAGCATGTGGTAGATGAATTGGCTTCAGGTATGACCATGGCCCTTATCTCAGATGCGGGAACACCCGGTATTTCTGACCCAGGTTTTTTGTTGGCGCGGGCCTGTCAGCGCCGAGGGGTTCGGGTAGAATGTTTGCCAGGTGCAACTGCTTTTGTTCCAGCTCTGGTAGCTAGTGGCCTGCCCTGCGACACCTTTCATTTTGAAGGATTCCTGCCACACAAAAAAGGTCGCCAAACAAGATTGAAATATCTCTCCGTATTGCCGCACACCTTTGTGCTGTACGAATCGCCGTTTCGACTGGTAAAATGTTTGGAAGAACTCATCGCCCATTGTGGCGCGGATCGGCAAGCTTGCGTGGCTCGAGAATTGAGTAAAAAATTTGAAGAATAAAAAACGGCTCCGCTCTCGGAATTGCTCGTGCATTTTACTTCAAAAGAAGTGAAAGGGGAGATTGTGGTGGTGGTGAGCGGAGTATGAAAATATCCAATGTCCAACACGGAATATTCCTTGTTGGACATTGGACATTCCTCAGCGCCAAACCGCCGTGCTGCCCTCTGCTGCAAACTGCACCTCCAATAAATGCGGAAAAAAATCCTTCAAGCTATCAATGTGCGACACGATGTAAATCTGCCGGAACTGCTCTTGTAAGTAGTTGAGCGCCAACATCATTT
>JBBQSW010000058.1:0-12714 GCA_038213575.1 Chitinophagales bacterium
GGCTTTGAGGATTTTGTGGCGCGAAATTTTTCCAGCAAATAGGTCTGCGTCATAGGATCGGGAGTCAAGCTTTTGATACGGTTTTCGCGCACAAAATCCTCAAAGCCATCGAGGTCTAGCGACATTTTTGCCCATGCCCTGCGCCAACTTGCCCAGCCCCAAACGAAACTGAATTGGGAAAAAAAATAACTCGTCGGCAAGGATCTCGTAAGCCGTTCAGCCAAGTTGGAGCCTCCGATGTGCATGACCTGTTCGTCCGAGGCGTAGCGCTCCAGCATGGCTTCGCAAAAAGGGAAAAATGAGAGGTCGGGCATACAGTCGTCTTCCAAGACAATGCCTTGTGCTTCAGCCTCGAAAAACCAGTTCAGCGCCCCTGATACCCCAGCGCGCAACCCTGCGTTTTCGGTGCGGAATAAAGTTTTAATCTCGCAGGGCCAGTCCACTTTTTCTACGAGCGCGCGCACGGCAGCCACTTTTCCGGCCTCCCCTTCAACGAGATCACGGGGCCCATCGCAATGCACGAATATACGAGTGGGACGTACTTCGCGAAGCCGACCCAATACTGCTTCGGTATGTTTTGGGCGATTGAAAAGCAGCAGCAATATGGGGGTGGTGCAACGGTAGTCCATGGAGCGTAAAAGCCTTGTGCCTAATTTGAAACGAATTGATAAACCTTGAGATGTTTGGCAGCACTTTGTTCCCAGGTAAAATGTTTGGCCTGTTCAAGGCCACGTTCGACCATGATTTTCCGAAAAACATCGTCCTTCAAAACACGCCGGACTGCCGTGTCTAAACTGCCCGGATTTTCTTCATCAAAATAAGATGCCGCTTCACCCCCAACTTCGGGCAGCGAACTTGCCCGATTCAGCACTACCGGACACCCACAAGCAAAAGCTTCTAATGCTGGAATGCCAAATCCTTCATACTGCGAAGGAAAAATGAAGCAGGCGGCTTGTTGGTACATTCCAGCCAGTTCGGCATCAGAATCAACGGTCAGGTAGTGTACCCTCTGGGCAATTCCAAGCCGGGCCAATTGGGTGGATTCAGCTTCGTCAAAAGCCGAACCACCCACACAAACCAAATGCAAATCTTTTTCAGAACGCAACAAATCAGCAATTTGCTCTACCATCCAGGCAAAGTTTTTGTAGGCTTTTCGTTGACCCACGAATAGTAGATATGGGGTAGTGATATTCTTTCTTGGAGTGAGACTATGACTTGGAAAAATTGAATTTCCATGATGGATAACGTGGACTTTACCCGGATCAATCTGGGGGTAAAAGCGCAGTAAATCTAGTCGAGTGTTTTCCGAAACGGCAATAACAGCAGCGGCTTTTTCTGCCAGAATCCTTTTGTTTTCAATGACTTGAGCGTCTAAGGAAAAAAAACTTTGACTGCCGTGACCGTATATTTCATGGATCATGTCGTGTACGGTGAGCACAAAGGGAATGCTCCGATTTTTCAGGGTCCTCAGAAAATAGGGATCAAAATAAGTGGGGTGAAAAACGTCTGGTCTTTTCTCACGAATGGCTTTCAGCGATGCTCGGCGTCCCAGAACATTTTGCAGCATTTTTTTTCCTTTGAACGAAAATGAAGTGAGGCTTTTGCGCTGAAAAGCTGGAGATTCCCTCAAGTAAACGTTTTCAGAAAAAAAGCGCTCGGGCAGAAAAACTTCTTGACCAAGGGCGTGCAGGCCGCGCATTTGTTCGGCAAAGTAGCGAGAAATGCCACCGTAGGTCTGCCAGGAAAAAACTTGGTGGTCGAAAAGGACGCGCATTATAGGCTAAAACTTCCAGGTAAATCCAAAACGGTACTCGATCGGGTTTCTGAAAGTATCAATGTCATTGGCAATTTTGAAATTGTAAAGCACACTGATCTCGGAGCCGACGCCACCAGGTTCGCCAAAGTTCCAGCCTAAACCAAGGCGTTGGTTGGCACGGTTGTCGTTGTATTTTTCCCCACTGAAATAGTCGAGGTCTTGATACCATTCATTGGAGAGTTCCGCTTGCGCGAACAAACCACGGAAAATACGACAGCGCACAAAAGCACCTACGTCAAAACTGTGGAGACTGATGGATTTGAATCCGCGTTGCTTGAGTGAATTGAAATCATACGCGACGCGCGGCCCTGCCGAAAGAGGTCCAATAATTTTGTAGCCAATCATGGGCGATACGCCAAAATTGAAACTGGTGTAACCATTGAAGCCACCAAAGCCAATGTTGACTCCACCACCGTACCAAAGTCGCGCAGCGAAACCCTTGGGCGTTTCTTTCTCTTCTTTTTTGTCGCGCACTGTTTCACGTTCACGTTCTCTGTCACGTTCACGTTCTCTGTCGCGGCGTTGGGCCGAAACCGTTTGAGAAATGAAAAACAAGAGGGTAAAAGCAAGCAGTGTAGCTATGTGTTTGTTAAATCGCATGGGTTACAAATTGTTCGTTTCAGGCTAAGCCCGTGCAAAAGTAAGAAGCCCTGTTGAAAAGTCAGTTTTTTGACCAAACTCACTTTTTTGCTTCATCTGAAAGTACTTATTTGAGATAAGTGCTACATTCGCCCGCCGATAATTTTGGCCAAGGCAAATACTGAGGTCAATTTTTGTGTGCGCAATGTCTTATGCCGCATATTTAAGCGAAAGCAATCTTCAAACCATTTGGTCTTCCATTTTACCGATTGCAGTTCATCGTCGTTCTTCCTCACTATCACGTTAAACACATTCCTAAGTTTATGGCTAAGTTTAAACGCCTGTTTTGTTGCCTTGTGGCAATTTTTCTTCTTCTAACTTCTGTTCTTGAACTTGAAGCTCAATCGTTTACGGCCTCAATGGAGCCGCATACCTCGCCAGCGTTGGCACAAAATTTTAGCGAATATCAGGTTTTTCAATTGGATGCAACCCTGCTGGATGCCCATGTGAAATCAAACCTGACTTCGTCTGTGACAATGCAGATCGGGACGCATCATTGGCAGCTCAATTTGACGCCAAGCCGGATTGTTTCAGAAAATTATTCTTTGCAAGTACAAACCCCTCAAGGCATCATAACCACCTATCCGAAGCATAATATCGCTTTCAAAGGTTATGAAGCGATTGGTGGTGGAAATCTTCGCCTTACCATCAACGGTGAATTCCTTTACGGCTTTGTAGAAGAAGGCTCCGAGCGGTATTACATCGAGCCGCTCTGGTATTACGAGCCGGGCGCTGCGCACGACCTTTTTGTGTTTTACCATCAAAGTGCCGCCAATACCCTTGCCCCAGATGCATGTGGGATGACTGAAGAGCACGAAGAACATGAACATTTGGAGGAGATGGGCAAATCTAAAAGCGAAGGAGCAGAGAACTCGGCATGCTACGAACTTGAGATAGCCATTGCTTCTGACTTCTCAATGTTTGATAAGTATGGGTCAGTTGCCGCCGTAGAAAACCATAATATTGGTGTATTAAACGATGTTCAAGGAGACTACACCGGCAATTTCAACCATGACATCGAATATATTATCGTCACACAGCTTGTTATTACAGGCACTGATCCTTGGACTCCCAGTTTAGATGCAGGCATCCTGCTCGCAAGCTTTCGCAACTGGGGCAATGGCGGCGGTTTTGGGGTAAACTACGACAACGCTGAACTCTGGACTAATCGAGATTTTACGGGCAGTACCGTGGGCATCGCTTACGTGAATGGCATTTGCAATAGCAACAAATATCACTGTTTGCAAGACTACACGGGTAACGCAAACAGTTTGCGCGTGCTGACATCTCACGAATTGGGACACAACTGGAGCAGTGGGCACGATGCTAATTGTCCGCCGCCACAATTCATCATGTGTCCTTCCGTTTCGCAAGGCACCTCATGGAGTGACCAATCTGTAGACGCAATTAGTGCCTATATTACCAGTAAAATCAATAGCGGATGCCTTCAAACATGTGGGCCACCGCCACCACCGCTCGTGGCGGGTTTTGACTGGGCCCCTAACCCTGGCTGTCAAAATCAACCCGTCACTTTTACCGATCTCTCTACGGGCAACATAACCAACTGGGCTTGGACTTTCCAGGGAGGGACCCCGGCAAGTTCTAACCAGCAAAACCCGACGGTGACTTGGAATACATCAGGGTTTAAAAATGTGACCCTTACCATCACGGGTCAGGGCGGCTCCAACGCTATAACGCAAGTTGTTGAAATTAAGTCCCTGCCATTGGCTAATTTCACCCACGCAGTCAATGGGCTGGAGGTTACTTTTACCAATACATCCACCAATGCCACGTCCTATGAGTGGAATTTTGGTGATGGTGGGGCAAGTTTTGATGAAAACCCGGTGTATGAATATATTGACGCGGGTACTTATGTGGTCGTTTTGACTGCATTCAACTCTTGTGGCACATCTACAAAATCGATCACGGTCAATACAGCACCCACTGCTAATTTTGAGGCCAACCCAACAACCGGTTGTGCAGCCTTGGTTGTAGTGATGGACAACCAGTCCTCCTCCAATGCTACTTCATACATTTGGACTTTCCCGGGTGGAGCACCTTCGTCTTCCAATCAGGTAAATCCGACCGTTTTATACGCTGTTGCGGGCACCTATTCCATTACACTAAAGGCTACCAACGCTTCTGGTTCGAATACCTTTACGCGTACAGACTACATAACGGTAAAGACTATACCTACGGCGAACTTCAACTTTACAGTAAATGGTTCGACCGCCACTTTTACCAACACTTCGATTGGCAACCCAACTTCTTACCTTTGGAATTTTGGCGACGGTAATACCAGCACGCAGGCCAATCCAGTGCACGTCTATGCTGACCCTGGCACTTACGATGTGGTACTTACTGCCACGAATGATTGTGGTAACAGCACCAAACTCAAGAGCGTTGTAATTATTTCTTCGGGGCCTCCAACGGCGGCCTTCACGGCCAATCCATCAAGCGGCTGCGCTCCATTGACTGTTAACTTTACAAATAGTTCCACAGGAGCCGTATCTTACAGTTGGGATTTCCCAGGTGGAGACCCTGCAACTTCGACGGCGGCCAATCCAACCGTAGTATACAGTACCCCAGGGATTTATACCGTCACTTTGACGGCTACCAACACCAACGGAAGCAGTACCGCCACAACCACCATTACGGTAAATACGGTTCCTATTGCAGGATTCAACTTCTCTGTAAGCAACGACACTATGGTAACGTTCACCAACATCTCCGCAGGTGCGACCGCTTACCTTTGGACCTTTGGCGACGGCGATAGCAGCATTGTGGAACATCCGATACACCACTATCCTGCACACGATAGCATCTATGTATATCAGGTTATTTTGCGCTCGACTAATGACTGTGGCACGGTCAACGATACCCAATTGGTGACGATTATAACCGACCCGACGGCGAACTTTACTGCAACACCCACCAGTGGTTGCGCACCGCTTACTGTGCAGTTTAAGAATACCTCTACGCCGAATGCCATTTCTTTCTTGTGGCGTTTCCCTGGAGGAACACCGGATACTTCGATTGTAAAAAACCCGGCGGTTGTTTATTCTACCCCTGGAACGTATTTGGTGACCCTGATTGCGATCAACCCTTCAGGGCGCGACACATTCATCCGCGCCAATTACATTGTGGTGAATACCACGCCAACAACAGGATTTACCAGCGCGGCAAACAGTTTGACAGTCACCTTTACCAATACCACTATTGGTGCAACTTCTTACGCATGGGAATTTGGGGATGGCGGCATCAGTTCGGATACCAACCCTGTGCATACTTATGCTACGGATGGGACTTACACCGTCACCTTAAGTGCCACCAATGCATGTGGCACAACCACAAAAACACAGAGTGTGACGGTAACAACTGCACCAAATGCCAGCTTTACAGTCTCTGAAACTTCCGGTTGTGCGCCGCTTACGGTTCAATTTACCAATACTTCGAGTGCCAATGCAACCTCCTATAACTGGCAGTTCCCAGGCGGCAATCCATCGAGTTCTACCGCGCAGAATCCACCCAGCGTCGAGTATGCCTTGCCAGGCACCTACACAGTTACGTTGACGGTTTCAAATGCCGCTGGAAGCAGCACGGCCACGGAAATTATTGTTGTGAATGGCGGTCCAACGGCTAATTTCTCTTCTACGGTCTCTGTTTTGACGGCCACCTTTACCAACGCTTCCATCAATAGTATCACATATAATTGGGACTTTGGCGATGGTGAAAGCAGTAGCGACCCCAACCCAAACCATGATTACGCCGCGGATGGCACTTACACGGTGGTGCTGACCGCTTCCAACAATTGTGGCACCAGTACCTTTACGCAAAATGTGATTATCAACACAGAGCCTGGGGCAGGTTTTTCGGTGAGCACATCGAGTGGTTGTGCCGTATTGACCGTCAACTTTTCAGATATATCTTCGGGCAACCCCGTTAGTTGGGAGTGGGATTTCCCGGGAGGCACCCCAAGCAGTTCCACAGACCAAAACCCAACAGTGCAGTATTTCAACCCGGGTGTGTATGATGTGACCCTTGTGGTTACCTCCGTTGGTGGCAGCACCAGCTCTTTCACACAGATGGATATCATCACTGTGAATGGAGCGCCTGGTGCTGGATTTACTTCTAGTGTGAACGGTTTGACGACCGCTTTCACAAATACCTCCACCAATGCTACCTCCTTCATTTGGAATTTTGGAGACGGAAGCAACAGCACGGCATCGGACCCATCGCACACTTACGCCAACGATGGCGTTTATACTGTGACCCTCACGGCTACAAACAATTGTGGCAGCACCATTTTTGAGCAAACGGTTACCATCGTAACGCCGCCCACTGCAAACTTTACAACAAGCGGCTCTTCAGGTTGCACCCCGTTTACGGTACAGTTTACCAATGCCTCCAGCAGCAATGCTACCTCCTATGCTTGGGAATTCTCTGGTGGCACACCGGCTACTTCTACCCAAGAAAACCCGATTGCAACTTGGAACACGGCAGGTGTTTACGTCGTGACACTTACAGCCTCCAATAGTGCAGGCAGCAGTACCAGCACAACAACAATTACGGTAGGTTCAGCACCTGTTGCTGGTTTCACCTACCAGATTGGTGGCCTGACAGCGGTGTTTGCCAATATTTCCACCAACGGAAGTTCCTATTCCTGGGATTTTGGCGATGGAAGTATCCCGAGTTCAGAGTCTAACCCAAGCCATACGTATGCGCAAGTTGGATCCTATATAGTAACGCTCAGTGTTACCAATGGATGTGGTACCGTAACGTTCACACAGACGGTCGTGGTTCAAGGTGCTCCCCCCGTCGCGGCGATCAGTGCCAACAACCAGAGTGGTTGTTTGCCATTTTCGGTACAATTTACCGACGAATCAGCCGGTGAACCAAGCGCTTGGACTTGGACATTCCAAGGTGGAACGCCTAGCACCAGTACCAATGAAAACCCCTTGGTCAGTTATAGCGGTCCTGGCACCTACGATGTCGTATTGGAGGTGACCAATATTTTTGGTTCGTCCACACAGTTGTTCCCGGCTTACATCACGGTGCAATCTGCCCCTACTTCAGGCTATACATTTGTGGCCAATCAAACGACGGTTGCATTTACGAGCACCTCGCAGAATGCAACTTCCTACGCATGGATTTTTGGGGATGGTAATACCAGTGCGGAGGAAAACCCTATTCACACATACGCTGCTCCAGGCACATACAATGTTTCTTTGGCTGCCTCAAACAATTGTGGCACAACCATTTACGAACAAACTGTTGTCATTACTTCGGGCACTGGCGAAGCGACTTGGATTCAAGGCTTCCGTCTTTTCCCCAATCCGAATACAGGATTCTTCAACGTAGAAATGAACGGTTTGCCACAAGATGAAGTTGAGTTCATCCTCTTCAATGCGCTTGGGCAGCAGATCAAGCGCGAAACGGCTGATTTTGGCACCGGATCCATGCTTCGTTCATTTGATTATGGCGATCTGGCCGCAGGGATGTACACCCTTCGAGTTCAAGCGGATGGCCAAGCCATGTTCGTAAAAGTGACCGTGGGCCGATAATCTTAATACGATATCTGTTTCGCAAACAATACCCGGCGAGCCGTTTCCCAATTGTTCGGGAGACGGCTCGCTTTTTTAGTATCGGGGGCATTTATATCTTCGCGCTCAATTTTTATCAAACCAAAACCTATGCGCCAGCAAATTGTAGCCGGAAACTGGAAAATGAACAAAACCCTCGAAGAGGGCATTGATCTCACGAAAGCCATTTTAGAAAAAGTAGAAAAGCCGAACGGGCTTGTAGTCATAGCACCGCCTTATCCCTATTTGCGTGAGCTGGGTAAAATGCTCAAAGTGCGAAAACACTTTCACCTTGCTGCACAAAACTGCCATGAAGAAGAAAAAGGTGCATACACAGGGGAGGTGTCGGCAGACATGCTTGCTTCGGTGGGCTGTGAGTTTGTCATTATAGGCCATTCGGAGCGGCGGCAATATTTCAAGGAAAAGAATGACGTACTGGCTGCCAAGGTGAATGTGAGCCTGGCACGTGGAATGCGCCCGATTTTTTGCTGCGGCGAACCGCTACACATCCGGGAGGTAGATACCCACGTCGGCTATGTGGCGAAACAACTAAAAGCCAGCCTTTTTCACCTTAAGGAGGAAGATTTCAGGAAGGTTGTCATCGCCTATGAACCTATTTGGGCTATAGGGACGGGGCGAACGGCTACCAGCCTGCAAGCGCAGGAGATGCACCAAGCCATCCGTGTCCTCGTATCAAAGAAATATGGCAAAATCGTGGCCGACGAAACCCCAATTCTATACGGAGGCTCTTGCAACGCCCAAAATGCTGCCGAACTTTTTGCACAACCTGATGTAGACGGCGGACTTATCGGTGGCGCATCCCTCAAAGCCGACGATTTTGCGATCATTGTGGCTGCACTCAAGTAGGGCGAAATTTATTTCGCTTTAAAATTTTGGGCAACTATATCGCTGTTTGTTGTGCTTTCGGTTTTTCATTTTCAACCCACTCTTTTTAGCCGGTTTTTTGCCCGATTTGTGTGCTTTTGCCGATTTTCCAGTGCTTGAGGTTTTTGCTTTTGCCCTGGTTTCGGAACTTGTGTTTAATGGTGCGGCCTCTACTTTCTGACCCTGAACAGGCGCAATATTTTTAGCTTGCTCTGGCACGACCTCTGTTGTTTTCGTTGCCACTACAGGTTTCAGCGCGACCGTTTTGGACGCAATGGGCGTTGGTTTCGGCGAAATTGGGATCGTATTGACAACCGTTTTGGGTACAGGATTTATTTTGGCGGATGCCGTCAGGTTGTCAGAGATTCTGGCTGAAGTGGGCATCCATTCATTTTCATCTTTTCTATGGTCTGCATACACGGGTTCTGAAGCTGCGATCGGTGTAGGCGGAGGGGCGAGCGTGACCCGCACAACATCCCCAATGCTGAAGCTGTTTTCAAGCGAGGAAAGCACGTCTTTATCCGTAGCAGCTGTGTTTTTGTACACCACGGTAGTGTATGCATACTTTTCGTCAACGTGGGTAGATTCCACCGGGCTTTGTGCCAGGGCATTGAAATGGGCTGCCAACACAAAGGCCGCTGGGATTGTCAAATGTTTGCTTAAATTAGAGAGAGAGTTCATGATGTGAAAGATTCTGGATTAATGATTTTGATTGAAGAACAGTGGACTTTGGAGTTCAAGTCCTACTTCTAAGATCATTTAGAGTGACTGCTTAGTTTTTTTTGCCGCTTTTCTTGCTCTATGATTTTTTTGTAAAGGTCCTTGTCCTCGATTATTTCCTTCAGCGACTTGCGCCAGAGTGGGTCATGATCGAGGATACCCGTTATTTTTATTTCGGTACGACGGTTCAACTGGTGCTCAGTATCAGAACAGGATTGACCGTCATCGCAACGGTTTGTCAATTGGGTTTCGCCATACCCTTTCGAGGTGATTTTTTCAAAATCAATGCTTTGTGAAGCCACGAGGTAATCCACGGCTGATTTTGCACGCTTGTCTGAAAGCGAAAGGTTGTAATCGTCGCTACCACGAGCGTCCGTATGCGAGCCGAGCTCGACCGTAATGCCGGGGTTGTCCTTCAGGAATACCGCCAACTTGTCAAGTACATTGGCTGCTTCTGGACGGATGGCCCATTTGGCGAAGTCATAGTAGATGTTATTCAACTGAAAACGCTTTCCAACCTGAATCGAATCGAGGTCAACCGTACCCAGAAAATGCCCAATCTCGTTGCCGTGGGTCATAATTTCTACAACATCGGGTTCTTTGATACCCATACCATCTACGCAAAGAATACAGCCATTTACATTTACATACACCTCCACACGGCGGTTGAGGTAGCCCGGTTTGCGTACGAGCATTGTGTAGTGGTTGCCTTCAGCGAATGAAAAGTTGAACGCCGATTTAGGCAAACGTTCAATGGTCAGTTCTTGCTGTTGCGTGGTGTTGTTGTAAATTTCTATTTTGCAATCACGCAAAGTGTTGATCGGGTTGTGTTCATACGCTTTGTCAAAAATAGTGATGTCGAACACATAGCCAGGTTTTCTGCTCATGCCCAAATCTGCACTCAAGATGCCATTGAGGTGAGTAATCACCACATCTTGGTCAAAATAGGTGGGTTTCTCCGCCAGCACTTGGTAGCGGGATACTTTTGGCACCGTCAAAGTGTAAGCACCCTCAGCATCGGTTTCGGTTTGTGCAAGCGAGGCAATCATCATATCGTCGAAGACCGTGACAAGGGCCTGATTCAGTGGAGTGCCTGAAATCTGGTCATATACTTTGCCTGATACCGTAATGGTTTCAGGGGCTTTCACGTTTTTCATGGAAATCTGAGCCGACAAGAACATCGGGATACAGAGCTGCAGTAGTGTGAGATAGATGGTGGTACGCATGGTATGAATCAGTTTTTGAGTTTTGAGAAGTTGGTTGCAAAATGTTCAGATGAAGTAGAGACGTGCTAATGCTGTGCCAGTCTTGTTAAAGTTTTTCGTTTAACAAGATTTTAATGCTTTTTTGCTACCTACCGTTAACCCTTTTTTAGTAATTAGGCCCAGCGGGTGTGACTTATCAGCCACCGCGCAGTCGTGTTTGAAAATCCTTCCTTTGATATTGAAATTCAATGCTTTATCCAATGGATTGGACATGTCTTTTTATAGTGTGAAGCTTTGGGCCCTTGACACGAAAACTGCTACAAAATCTTAGATATTAGTTGAATAGTTACTTTAAAGCGGTGTTTTTGCTGCCAAAACACGTTTTTCCACCACCCAGCCGAGTGCTGAGAGGATTGATACATTCAAAAAAAATATTTTTTGATAAAAAAATTTCACACGCCCTTCCTTTTTTGTGGAATTTTCCAAAACAGCAGGTGGGAAAATCCAGTGGGCGCCCCAATGTTGCGAAGGAAGGATGGGGCAAAGCATAAGCCTGGCTATTCGCTAATAGCAAGCAAGCGATTACCCGCCTTCTCCCCAACGGTACGTTGGCAGATCAAAGCCAGCCAAATCAAGCACACGATCTACCACAGTAGCCGCAATGGCTTCGGCCCCTACCGGATTGGAGTAAAACGACGGGCAAGCAGGGCAGATGATGCCCCCCGATTCGGTCACGGTCTTCATATTATTGATGTGGATGAGGCTGAGCGGGGTGTCGCGGCTAACCAAGATTAGTCGGCGGCGCTCTTTCAGCACCACATCGGCGGCTCGGGTAACAAGGTCATTGCTTACTCCGGTGGCGATCCGTGCAAGGGTGCCCATAGAGCAAGGGCACACGATCATGGTTCCGTATTTGGCGGAACCAGATGCAAAGGGGGCAAAAAAGTCGTTTTTCTTGTAGAAATCAAATTTCTGGTAAGCAGAAAAGTCGGGCGTGCCGATTTCGAGTTCCCAGTTTACGAGGGCATTGTCGGAGAGGACGATGCCGACCTTTTCCCACTGGTTCTCCAGCAGCAAGAGTCGGTCGAGCAGGACTTTGGCGTAAATGGCCCCGGAGGAGCCTGTGATGGCGAGGACGAGTTTCATGGCCTCATTAACAAGAAAGAGGGCTGCGTTGTTTGGATTTTTATTGCACTAAAACAAGGTCCCCTCCTTTCTGGGCGGCACCGCCCCAATATGCTTATACGCCTTCTCTGTGGCTGTGCGCCCACGCGGAGTACGTTGGATAAATCCTTCCATAATTAGAAACGGCTCGTGCACCTCTTCAATCGTGCCGGCTTCCTCGCCCACTGCGGTAGAGATGGTGGTCAGCCCGACTGGCCCGCCTTTGAATTTATGGATAATCGTATTAAGGATGCGAATGTCCATATCGTCCAGTCCCGATTCATCCACATCGAGGGCGGCTAGCCCGTAGCGGGCAATTTCCACATTCACAGAGCCGTCCCCTTTGATTTGGGCGAAATCGCGAATCCGTCGCAGCAGCGCGTTGGCAATACGGGGTGTGCCACGGCTCCGACGGGCAATCTCATGCGCGCCCTCATCCGCAATTGGGATTTCAAGAATGGCTGCAGAGCGGTGCAGGATGCGTTCGAGCGTGGGCACATCGTAATAATCGAGGTGGCAAGTGATGCCGAATCGAGCGCGAAGGGGCGAGGTAAGCAGGCCCATACGCGTTGTTGCGCCTATGAGCGTGAACGGGTTGAGCGTTATTTGAATGCTTCGGGCATTGGGCCCAGAGTCAATCATGAGGTCAATCCGATAATCTTCCATGGCAGAGTATAGATACTCTTCTACTACGGTATTGAGT
>JBBQSW010000059.1:0-12660 GCA_038213575.1 Chitinophagales bacterium
GCTAGTGTATCGTGCTGCTACCATGAAAGACCAACATCTTAACTACGATCAAGCGGCTGCCATGGCCAAATTATTTGCTTCCGAAGTGGCCATGCGCCACACCGTGGAAGCAGTTCAAATTCATGGAGGTTATGGATTCGTAAAAGAATACCATGTGGAGCGGCTCATGCGCGACGCAAAAATTACACAAATTTACGAAGGAACTTCGGAGGTGCAGCGCATCATAATATCGCGAAATGTGCTGCACGGCGAACTCTACGTGCCCATGATGCCCCTTTAATGCATTCCATTTTTGAATATCAGCTGTTTAACATCAACAAATACTCCTTCAGCGTAGCCATGCTGTTAGGTTTGGTATTGGTGTGGTTGTTGACTACGTTGTTGCTTCGCACCATTCGCCGAGTGATAAATCGAGGTGGTGGCAGGCTTCTGGATCTTTCCGACAAGGGTCGGCGGATGTCGCTCTACCTTCTTGTAAAATACTTTATTTGGATCATAGCGGTAGCGGTCATGTTCGAGATCGTGGGCATCCGTGTCTCCGTGCTTCTGGCAGGCTCCGCAGCGTTATTGGTTGGCTTTGGCTTGGGTGTGCAGCCGATCTTTCGCGATATTGTGTCAGGAATATTCCTTCTTTTTGAAGGTACCATCGAAATTGGCGACGTGCTGGAAGTGGATGGGAAAGTGGGCAGGGTGGAGGAAATAAATCTCCGAACCTCCAAATTGCTCACTCGAGATGGCCATATAATGATTGTGCCCAACCACAAGTTTATTACAGAAAACGTACAGAACTGGAGCCACCAAAATACTCAGCCTTCCGCATTTCAGGTTCAGATCCGTGTGGCACATGCGGCCGATGGGCAGCGTTTGACAAAAATACTGACCGATGTTGTAGCGGCCCATCCTGATGTTCTGGACAAAAATTCGGAATATTCGCCCGTGGTTTTCCTTTCGGACTTTCAGGAAAAATGCGCCTTATATGAGATTCAGTTTTGGACACTACAAAAATTTGAAGCCAATCGGGTACAGAGCGACCTGCGTTTTGCTATCCAGCAGCAACTGCGCGAGCAAAACATTCCTTTCCCGAAGGATTGAGGCGGCAGTTCTAAGTTATACGAGTTCTGCCCAACACCTTACGGGTACCCGATCTAAGGGCGACCATTCGCCAGTATCCCAATTCAATGCTTCTAAACCTTTGACACTCAGTTTGTAATCAAACTGCGAGGGGGTGTCGTGCGTGTAACCGTGGTAATAAAATTCCTTGCCCATTTCTTTCGCGATGAGCAGTTCCAACAGCATGGTGAGCGTGCCAAGGCTGCGGCGACTATGGGCAGGGTCGAAAACACAGTAAGTGCCTGAGACGGCCTTTTCGCCCAAGTGGTAAAAAGAGCAGGCTATGAGTTCGCCGTCCAAGTGTACAGCAAGTTCGCGCCCCTCTGTTGGGAATCTATTCGGGAAATCGGAATGAATAAAAGAGCCCAGCGAAGTCGCCTGTTTTTCATGGAACCGTTCTCGATGCAGATCAAAAAGCCGCTCGCGCTCAGCATCGAATCGAGCGGGGGCACTCATTACCTGAAGGTCGGAATTGCGCCGAAGCGTTTGGCGTTGGCTTTTGGCAGGTTCAAACTGCGCCAGCCGGACTCGAAGCGGGATCGTACGACAAAGTTTGCGGTGCCAGGTAGAAAAATTGTGGCGCACAAATCGCCGACCGAGTAGACGCCATCCCTCGGAGAGGATACGATCCAAAGCGGCAGGATTCAGTTGAATCATTTCGGCTCGCTCGTCAATTACATTTTCGAGGATGGTAGTGGCGCTCATGTTGGGCAAATTTCGGCATGCTACGGTTGCCAGATCCGAAAAAACTTCCCGAAAGTTTCAATCTTTCGGGAAGTCGCTTGGGAAAATTAAACCAACACCTCTGGCACAAACTGCTTGTAAACACCTGCTTGCATCTTTTTACGGACAGCGGTGAATGCATTAAGGGTGATTTGGATATCCTCCTCTGTATGTTGTGCCGTTGGGATAAGGCGCAGAATCAACATCCCTTTTGGGATAACCGGATAAGCAACCATAGAGCAGAAAACGCCATGATTGTCGCGCAGATCCTTTACCAACGCCATGGCTTCTTCCACTTCACCGTGCATATATACAGGTGTAACACAGGTATTTGTGTCGCCAATATCGAAGCCGCGTTCTTTGAGCCCGCTTTGTAGGAGGCGGACATTCTGCCACAGTTTTTCGCGCAATTCGGGATGGTCGCGCAGCAGTTCAAAACGCTTCAAAAGCCCTTCCACCAATGGCATGGGCAATGATTTGGCAAAGATTTGGCTGCGCATGTTGTACTTCAGAAACTGAATAATCTCAGGCTGTGCTGCGATAAAGCCGCCAATGAGTGCCATACTTTTGGCAAATGTGCTGAAATAGATATCTACGTCGTCTGTCACATTTTGTTCCTCAGCAGCACCCGCACCTGTTTTCCCAAGCATCCCGAAACCGTGCGCATCGTCAATGAAAAGCCGGAAACCGTACTTTTCTTTCAGCGTGCATATCTCGCGAAGTTTGCCCTGGTCGCCGCGCATCCCGAATACGCCTTCGGTGATCACGAGGATGCCGCCACCGCTTTCGTTGGTGAGGCGTTTGGCACGAACAAGGCATTTTTCAAGGCTTGCCACATCGTTGTGTGTAAAAGCAAAACGTTTGCCCATGTGCATTCGCATGGCATCCACGATACAAGCGTGGCTTTCAGCATCGTACACCACCACATCGTGGCGGGTGAGGAGTGCGTCAATGGCAGAAAGTACGCCCTGATAGCCGTAGTTCACCAACAAACCTGCGGGTTTGCCGACGTAGTGGGCGAGTTGGGTTTCGAGTTTGTGGTGAAGTTGTGTGTCACCGCTCATCATACGCGCGCCCATTGGGTAAGCCAGGCCCCAGCGAGCGGCGGCTTCTGCATCGGTCTTACGTACTTCGGGGTGGTTGGCTAGGCCCAGGTAGTTGTTTATGCTCCAACAGATCACCTCTTTGCCTTGGAACGTCATCCGGTTGCCCAGCTCACCCTCTAGTTGGGGGAACATGTAGTAGCCCTCTGCCACATCGGCGTATTTGCCCAGTGGGCCTGCTTGATTGTAAATGCGGTCAAATAAATCCACGGTGTGTAATTGTGAAGGATGAATATTAGTCGTTGCTGTGCTACGGCGACAGCAACATTGGTGTGTCTATTTTATTGCCGTTCTCTCCCCTAAGCACTCCATAAATCGCTTCGTCGTTATATTCTTTCAATAGTTCCGGGGCGCTTTCCAGCACATAAAAATCGTCGGCATCTGCCCAAGAAAAAAACCGAATGCGGAGGCGAGTCGTTTCTTCATTCATCAGACGATCTCGGCCTCTTCTTCTAAAAACCCTTGTTGAATCATCCACTTGTCGTTGAAAAACTTGGTAACGTATTTCGAGCCGTGGTCTGAAAAGAGCAGCACCACTACATCCTCTTCGGTTAATTCGTCTTGGATTTGTTCGAGAGCTTGGAGCGCTGCGCCGCTTGAATAGCCGACCATCATGCCTTCCATACGGGCAAGTTCGCGAGCGCGGAGGGCACTGTCTTTGTCGGTTACCTTCACAAAACGGTCAATGAGCTCAAAGTCCATATTGGCTGGGATGATATTCTTGCCCGTGCCTTCAATACGATAAGGGAAGATTTCTTTCTCGTCGTACACACCAGTTTCGTGATATTTCTGGAGCACCGAACCGTAAGCATCTACACCGATGATTTTGATGTCTGGATTTTGCTCACGGAGGTAGCGACCAGACCCACAAATAGTACCACCGGTACTGGCACTTCCGATGAGGTGCGTGATTCGCCCAGCCGTTTGTTCCCAGATTTCCGGGCCGGTGCTGAGGTAATGCGCTTCTCCGTTTTCGGGATTGTAGTTCTGATTGATGTAATACGCACCAGGGATTTCTTTGGCCAACTGTTCGGCTCGGCGATAGTACGATTCGGGGTCGTTGGGTTTGACCTCTTGCGGGCAAAGGTGCACTTCAGCGCCCATGGCCTTGAGGTTGTTGAGTTTATCTTCGCTTATCTTGCTCGTTACAGTGAGGACACATTTATAGCCCTTTATGGCTGCCACCATAGCAAGGCTGAAGCCTGTGTTGCCACTGGTGGCGTCCACGACCGTACCGCCGGGCTTAAGCTTGCCCAGGCGTTCGGCCCGCTCGATCATGTGTAGGGCAATGCGATCCTTAGCACTCAACCCAGGGTTAAAGGCTTCTACTTTGGCATACACGGTCGCAGGAATGTGCAACACTGTGTTGTTCAGACGGATGAGTGGGGTCTTGCCAATTGTCTCAAGGATGTTGTTGAAAACCATGCGCCAAAGACGTTTTTAGAGATGAAAGACGATGAAATCAAGTGCAAAAGTAGGCAGAAAACCCCGAAGGGAGTCAGCTCTTTTTGCTAAAGTAAAATTAACAAAAAATTACACTGTAATTGTTTGGTACTCCGAAACAGGTTTTTACCTTCGCATACCTTTTACAGAACAATCATTGGATTTTGTAAAGATTGACTAAATCGTTTCACTTTAATCAACACACACACTATGCTTGTTTTATTGACTGCCGTGGCCAGCATTGCACTCGTACGCTTTTCTCCGCAAGTGCTTGGCTACTTTTCCTCCATTGTTGCTCGCTTTTAACAGAGCGGCACGTTTTAAATCCTTCACCGATTTTGTTCTTCAAAAAATTAGAGAGGCTGACCACTCCCCCGGTCAGCCTTTTTTTTATTTTTTTATCCAAAGCCATTATTGCTCCCTTAGTTTGTGGCAAATTCAACTAATTCTTCCATGCGCGACCTCCCGCAATTGCTCGATTTAATCGCTTCATTTTCAAAGGAAAACCCTTTTCCAGATTCGCCAATTGAACTCTATGAACCCTGTAATTACCTCTTGACACTGGGCGGAAAACGCCTGCGCCCGGCCTTGGTACTGATGGGGTACGAACTTTTCCGGGATAACGTGGAAACTGCGCTTCCGGTGGCTTGGGCGGTCGAACTTTTCCATAATTTCTCGTTGATGCACGACGACATTATGGACGCAGCTCCTTTGCGTCGAGGTGAGCCTACCGTGCATCATAAGTGGAACACCACCACAGCGATCCTCAGCGGCGATGTAATGTTGATTTTTGCTTACCGATTTTTGGCACGCGGCGGCGATGCCGATACGGTGCTGCAATTGCTCCAGATTTTCAACCGAGTGGCTACAGAGGTGTGCGAAGGCCAACAAATGGACCTGAATTTCGAAACCCGTTCGAAGGTGAAAATCCCTGAATATTTAAGGATGATCGAATTGAAAACAGCCGTATTGCTGGGTGCTGCGCTCGAAATGGGAGCCACCTGTGCAAATGCTCCGGCAAAGGATGCTCGACACCTCTACGAATTTGGCCGATTGGCTGGGATTGCCTTTCAAATCCAGGATGATTTGCTCGATACGTATGGCGACCCAATCAAGTTCGGAAAACAAGTGGGCGGTGATATTTTGCAAAACAAAAAGACCCTGCTTGTGCTGAAGACATTGGAGAATGCATCCGAATTGGATGGTCGCGAATTGCGCAAATGGATGAAAACGGGTTCAGAAAGTTCCGATGAAAAAATCTCGGCCGTACGCGCCATCTTCGACAGAAATGAAATTCCAAAACTGGTTTCAGAAGACAAACAGCGTTTTCAGCAGGAAGCTTTTAGGCATCTGGAATTGGTGCAATTGCCCGAAGCCCGAAAGGAGGTTTTGAAAAAAACGGTAGCGGATTTATTGGAGCGGGATAGCTGAAAAAAGGGTGTCTAGAATTGGTGGCATGGCCTTTAGGCCCTCTGGATCAGGGACATTTGTGTCATTCTGCCCGACGGCCTAAAGGCCATGCGTCCAATTCTAGACATCCTCCTTAATCCTCCTTGTTATTAAAGTTGAAATTGTAGTTCCAGTCGTCTCCTTCCAATTTTAAGCCCATAGAGGCTTTTATTAGCTCCTCATACTTCTTACGCATCTCCTCTGACTGCTTTTTCTTATTGATTTTCAATTCTTTAGAATTGATTTTCAGAGAAAAATTATTCGGGTCAGCGATGAGGCCATCACGGAGGAGTTCCTTTTTTAATTGTTCCTGAGCAGCCTTGTTTTTTGCTTCCAAGGCACGGTGTTCATCCTGCCATTTTTGCTGGCTCTTTTGCCAAAGTTCTTGTTCGAGCGCCCATTTATACTGCTCCTTTTCCCAGCTTCTCTGTTCATTCTCCCATTCCTTTTGACTTTCCTTCCATTCTTTCTCAGCGCGTTTCCGATCATGATCGAAGTTGCGCTTGTGTTCTTTAATTGCTTTTTTGTGTTCCTCTCTTGCCCGTTCCATCTCCTTGTTGATCTGTTCTCGCTGTTCGGGAGATAACGCTTCAGGCGTCCTGTTACCCCAGTCAAAATCACCTTCTCCAAAATAAAGCCCCGGAATGTCAAGTGATTCGCCTGTTTTCAACTTTTTACCGTCTATCCACACTTCGCCGTTTTTAACCACGACCTCGGTTTCATTTCCATCGCGATCTAATTTAATGATCGTATTTCCGTCGCCATCTTTGTCTGTAACGATACTGATGCCCCCGCCGATCGGTGGCATGGGCGGAAATGGCGGCATTGGGGCAGCCGTGGCAGATCCTGGGTTGCTAAACCAAAATGCCGTGGGAGCATCTGGCGCGTCCGGCGATCCGGGAGGTGCCGGCACAGACCAGATACGACCTTCCGGGCCTGCCCAGATAAAATGCGGTGCGGGTGGTGGCGATGGCAAGTCTTCCTCCAGCGATTCGATAAGCATTTCGTGCTGCTCAAAATCCGATGCAGGGATTTCCTTCCCATCAATACTCAGCCGCGTTAGTTCGCCATCTTTGTACTCGGCTTCCACCTTTTGGTTGTCGTCTTCGCGGGTAATTTTCCGCGTGTTTTTGGGTTTGGGCAAACTATCGCCGGCCATTTGATTTTCATCCCCCTGGTCACCAAAAATAGCGGCCGGGATATCAGCAATTTGGGCGAATGCCGACTCGATAGACGGCACGGAGTTGGCCCGCAAGCCCACCAGAGCCAATAGTGCGAGCAGTATGACAGTTGCTGTGATCTTTTCCATAACTTGATGTTGTTGTTGTGGTGCTTGGTTTAAGATGCGCCGCACCCGATCTAGTAGTGGGCGGCGGCGTTTGCCGCTCATGGCGAGCGCAAGGGCGGGTGAAGGAGTGGCCATTTCCTGCACTTGCACGAGTGCTCGAGCAAAAGCGAGCGGGTTGCCCGTGGCGGTCAGCGCAGCATCGTCGCAAGCGTTTTCGCGCTCGCGGCGGATCACCTGCGAAACCCACCACACAGCTGGGTGGTAATAAAAAAGGCTTTCTACAAAGGCTTGCAAGAGATTAAATACCCAATCGCGCCGAGCAATGTGCGCCAGCTCGTGTGCCAGCACAGCCTCTACCTCGGCAGAGGAAAGCTGATTCACAAAACCGATGGGCAGCAGGATCACGGGTTTAAGCCAACCAATGGTAATTGGCATTTGTACCCATGCTGATTCAAAAAGGCGGACAGTTCGCGACACCCCAATGCGCCCACTTAACGCAAGCATTTTCTCTTGCCAAACGGTTTCTAAGGCATTCACGCCGCGCGTCCGCAGGCGATACACTTGCCAAAGGCCGCCGCCCAACCGAAGCAGGAAAAATACAAACCCGATGAGCCAACCGGTTACGATCAACCTGTGGTTTGCCTCCAGCCAATGAGAAAATGATTGGCTAAACGTTGTTTCAAAAAATGGTGTTCCAACCAAAAACGTGCTTGCAGAGGGTGTTTCTCCTAAAAACTTAGTCGCTGTTGTCAACGAAGCTGTGCTTGGCTCGAACGACCAAAAGAACGTACTGATGGCTGCTGCGAATACGGCTACCAAGGCTCCATAGGCTGCCCAATAACGTTGTCTCGCCGTTTGCAACCGGGGCAACAAAATCAGGAGCGCTAGTGCGGCCAACACGCCTTGCCAAAGAGAGTGTGCAAGTGCCCAGCCAAGGGCGCGCAGGAGGGAGTCGGGTATGGTGATCATAGCTTAATTTTTGATGTTGGATTGTTGGACTCTGGATATTGGAGAGTTTAGTCCAACGTCTATTGTCCAACAGTCCAAAGTCCTATTTCCCTTGTTCGATTTTGGCGATGAGTGCTTTTATTTCGTCAAGTTCTTGAGCACTGGCCTCGTGGTTGCCGAGTGCTTGCATCACAAGGCGAGCGGTGCTTCCCCGGAAGGCGTTGTCTACAAACTGTTGGAGCAGTAAGCCTTGCGTGTCACTTTCTTGCACAACGGCCGTGTAAGCGTGGGTGCGCCCCTCCTCCACCCGGGTGACCAGACCTTTTTCAAACATGATTTGCATCAATTTCAGGGTGGTCGTGTAGCCAGCAGATTCCTTAGCAGATTGATTGCTTCTGCGCAGCTCGTTGAGCAGGTCATTCACTGTGCGCACGGTACTGGCACCCTGCTCCCAGAGTATGTGGAGGATTTCGAGTTCTGAATCGGTAGGCTTAGCGATGGACATAAAGATTGGTGGATTGGTGGATTGGTGGACTGGTGGACTGGTGGACTGGGGACTGGTGATTTGAACGCAAAGGTTCTACGAATTGTTTCGTAGTTGCAAATTTTTCTACGAAAATATTCGTAGATGCTTCAAATATATCTTGGAATGAGATAAAAATTGATTGTAAAATCTTGATAAAGAGTTGATTATATTTTATTTTTAAAAAATAAAAAAATCTGGCAGCGTCAGGATGTTCCTGCGCGTTATCAATCCGTCTTTAAGAACAGAATAGAGACTTTATAATTTTTAATCACTAAACCGACAATACTTAGCCATGACAGCAACATTCACTTACACTCTGGTTCTTGCCGCGATTTATGCCGGCCGAAAAATTTATGCATTGAGAACCCCAACGACCGCCTAACCAAATTTTTTTCACCACACTTGTTGACAACGCCCCGTCAAGCTTGCGCTTGGCGGGGCGTTGTTGTAGGGCGAACTTCAGTTCGCCCTACTGTTTTGACGAACTGAAGTTCGTCCTACATGCTTCAAAGCCTCCCGTCGGGTCAAGGGTGCAAGGCGCGTTTTTCCAACAAACTCCACAACAGCCTCAGGATTTGTTTTTGCGTATTGCCGCAAGGCCCAGCCTGCTCCCTTTTGAAGGAAAAACTCTTTTGAGCCCGCTAGCTTTTGGACATACCCAAAAAGCAGCGCGGCGTCCGTTTTTTCTTTGTAGGTCAATTGAAAAATAAGACATACACGCTGGAGCCAGAAATTCTCGGAGGCAATCCATCGCTCTGTAACGGGTTTTATCAATTCGGGATATTTCCGAAAATGTAGTCCAACCAGTTTATTGATCCAATCTACCGTATCCCACCAGGAGCGGGTGAGTATGAGTTCCTCCAAAAAGTGGATGCACTCTGGAGCCTGGTTTTTTAAGGCTTTTTGCAGTGTTTCGAGCCCGAAATAGTGCATTTCCCGATGATCGTCTTCAAAGCATAGCCGGACGAGGTTTTTCAAATCCTCTCCTTCAGGAATCCCAATTTTGGCATGAATGCCTTTGGTGAGTCCCATCCATTGAG
This sequence comes from Chitinophagales bacterium, assembly GCA_038213575.1. Taxonomy (GTDB): domain Bacteria; phylum Bacteroidota; class Bacteroidia; order Chitinophagales; family Saprospiraceae; genus M3007. The sequence goes on from JBBQSW010000059.1 coordinate 9,631, forward strand.
GCATTTTTAGGCCAAAAAATTCAAATTGGTTGCGCATATAGGCCATTTGGCCTAGTGCAGTATCGGGATTGCCTTGGGCGCGGAAGGTTTCGCTTACCAGCGTGTAGTAGTCAGTAGGTGTCAACATTTAGGCAAAAGTAAAATGGTGGCACGACTTTGAATCGTGCCACCACACATTAATTGGCCTTATCGCATCACTACTAATTTTTTTGTAGTCGTGCCTTGCTCCGTCACAACTTGGAGTGTATATATGCCTGGAGAGAAAGAGGCTGTCCATTAAAACGCTCAAATTGGCAGCGTCCTAAGTTTGAAGTTTCGCTGCTTTCCAAACCTCCTATCTTCGCCACCCAGACCAATGCTTTTCTACACCATGTTCCAACGTCAAACTCGTACCACTTTTCCAGCCCGAAACCTTTTCATTCTGGGTGCTGCCGTGCTCGTCTTTTTGATTTTTTTGCTGAAAAATATAAAAGAAAGGATCTCTCCTACGCAAGAGCAAAATATTGAAAATGAATCCAATGACAGCAGTAACCTCCGCCCTGCAGAGTGGTTTTTTGCCCTGCGTGAGTGGCCTGATTTTCACACGGATGTCCACGCCTACACGGGTGCTTTGGCTGCTGCACGCCAATCTCACATAGCCGCAAAATCCCGGGATGACAATAAGGGCTTTTCTGCTCCCTGGAAACTCGAAGGGCCGGCCAATATTGGCGCTCGTATTAATACCCTTGCTGTACATCCCCAAGACCCAAATATTATTTACATCGGCTATTCGCATGGTGGGGTCTGGAAAACGGAGGATGGCGGTCTATCGTGGAAGTCCGTTTTTGACGACCAAGATTTTCTGGCCATTGGCCACATTGCCTTTGACCCAGGTCATCCCAGTGTCGTGTATGTTGGCACGGGGGATCCCAATATCAGTGGCTATCCCTTCATAGGCGACGGCGTTTGGCGCAGCGTAAATGGTGGCGAGACTTGGGAGCATCTGGGGCTTGAAAACCAGCGTATTGTGTCGAAAATTATTGTTCACCCAATGCTCCCTGCACGAATTTTTGTTGCCACCATGGGCCTTCCTTTTGAACGAAACACAGAGCGTGGGTTTTATAAGTCCTCCAACTTAGGGGTGTCGTGGCAACAAAAACTTTTCATCTCGAACGAAACTGGGATTATTGACCTGGTAATGTCGCCCACTGATCCCAACACACTCTACGCTGCGGCTTGGGACCGCATTCGCAACAATCAGGAAAGCCTCGTGAGCGGTGAAAACGCCCGCATCTGGAAATCCACAGATGGGGGCGAGAACTGGACAAAACTAGGGGGCGGACTTCCGGAAGATGTGTACAGTCGTATTGGCCTCGCGATTGACCCTTCCAACCCCAACCATCTTTTTGCCTCTTATGTGAACACGGATCTGGTGTTTTCTGGTCTTTTTGAAACATTTGACGGGGGCGAAACCTGGAATGAAAACCCTTGCCAAGGCCTGAATTTTGATTTTCAAAGCAATTTCGCCTGGTACTTTGGGCAAGTGCGAATAAATCCTTACAACGCTTCCGACGTATGGCTTTTGGGTGTACAAAGTTGGCGTTCAAAGGATGGTGGCGAGACCTGGCAACTTGCTGCTGGCTTTGACCAAGGGGTTCACGCCGACCACCACGACCTTGTTTTTCTGGGTCCGCAATCATGTCTGTTGGCTACGGATGGTGGGCTTTATCGTTCGACCGACAATGCTATTTCCTGGCAGAAAATCGAGAACATCCCCACAACCCAATTCTATCGCGTAGCCTACAATCCGCACCAGCCGGAATTATACTACGGTGGGGCACAGGACAATGGCACCAGCGTGGGCAACGCGAATCTTCTGGAAAACTGGGTTCCCGTTTTTGGTGGTGATGGGTTTCAAGCCGTTTTTCACCCAACAGACCCCAATATCTTTTACTACGAATTCCAAAACGGGTCCATTTTTGGGACTACAGATGGGGGCAATTTTGCTCCGGCAACGGAGGGTATTGACGATAACGATCGCCGCCATTGGGATATGCAATACGCTATCAGCCCACACAACGAAGATGTGATGTATACCGGGACTTACCGAATTTATCAAAGTTTCGGGCACTTGCCTATTTGGACGCCCATTAGCCAAGACCTTACAGACGGAATTGTTTTTGGCTCGCGCTACCACACCATAACGACCTTGAATGAAAGCCCCATTGATCCTGACTTACTCTATGTCGGCACCACCGATGCCAACGTTTGGCGCGGTCGCCCAGCCAACCAAGATTGGGTGAACATCACGGCAGGGCTTCCCGAACGTTATGTTTCGTCGGTAAAAGCTTCTCCCACCGATCCGAACCGGGTGTTTGTAAGTCATACAGGCTATAAAAGCAACGACTTTACTCCGCGCATTCATCGTTCTGACAATCAAGGTGCTAGCTGGATACCCATTACAGGAGATTTACCCAATCTGGCCGTGAACGACCTCGTCATTCTCCCAGATCATCAAGACTCCGTCCTCTTCGCGGCTACCGATGGAGGCGTGTACGGGACTACCAATGGCGGCCAACATTGGGAGCGGCTCGGAACGGGAATTCCGATCATACCCGTTTACAGCCTCGGAATTAACCCTTCGCAGCGGACGCTCATCGCGGGCACCTACGCTCGGAGCCTACTTTCGTTCCCCTTGGATTCTTTAAAAATGGACGAAAACTCCAACACTTTCAACCCCAACGGCAGTGCTGTGCCAACGCTCCATATTTCGCCCAACCCCGCTTCTTTAACGGCTGTTTTGAAAGTGGAAAACATGAAGCCCGGTCAATTGACGGAGCTAAGTATTGTGGATATTTCGGGCAAAACGCTGTTCAAAAAACAGGTTATGGGTTTCGGGAAGCAGGAGGAAATGCTTGATTTACAGGGCTTTGCATCGGGGGTTTACATTGCTTTTGCCCGAACAGGAGGGAAGATTTGGGGGACTCGAAAGTTTGTGGTGACGCGGTGATGTGTTTATAAAACCACCCTTAACGCCCGCTCCAACATCTC
>JBBQSW010000060.1:0-12627 GCA_038213575.1 Chitinophagales bacterium
GGTGGGCAGTGTAAAGTCCACCATATATTGAATCAGGTTGTTATCCATGTCTTTGTTGTGTGAGGTTTGGAATTGAGAGGTAATAAAGGTTGTATTTGCTCTTGCCAGAATCAACGTTCAAAAACCGTGCAAATTTTCCAAACATTTGTCACAACTGCCAAGCCGTCAGGTAAACTTAACTAAAAAAACCTTCACGCACTTCAATGCGTTCCTAAACAAAAAGCCCTGTATCGCTTTTGCGACACAGGGCTTTTCCACTAAGGAATAAATTAATAGTTCACGCCAAGGGCTTTCAAAGTCTCCAAGTCAAGGTTGCCAACAGGCAGATTTTTGTCTTTTTGGAACTTCGTGAGCGCTGCTTTTGTGCGTACGCCCATGATGTTGTCGGTTGGGCCTAGTTCGTAGCCAGCTTTAACAAGCGCAGCCTGAATTTGGCGGATCGTATAGCCCGTTACTTTTTCTCCGCAAAGCACTTCGCGCCATTCGGTGAAGCCGCCGGGTTTTACCAATTTACGCTTGGTAATGGTGGCAGTTTCAGCCGGGATGTCCTCGGTGCGGGTAGTTGCAGGCGTTTTCACCACGCGATTGGTGAAGGTTTGCGTCACTGCTGGCACGTCTTCTTCGCGGGTGGTAGCGGGTGATTTTACCACTTGTTTGGTCACGGCAGCATATTCAGCAGGGATCTCCTCCTCGCGGGAGGAGGCAGGTGTTTTGATTACTTGCTTTTTCACCGTGGCGTATTCCGCAGGGATGATTTCTTCGCGGGTGGTAGCAGGCGTTTTTACCTTGCGTACCGTCATTGTTTTGAATTCCGCAGGAATGATTTCTTCACGCGTAGTGGCAGAAGATTTCACCTTGCGCACGGTGCGAGTACCCATTTTGGCAGGGATATCGGTAGTTTTAGTGCAACCGGCATCTGCAACACCCGAACCATCACAACCTTTGTTGACACGCTTCGTAATGGTCTGATATTCAGCAGGGGTTTCTACCAAACACCAAACCAGGCAATCATCCGGGTTAGCGCTCAGGCAGTTGGCGTCGGCACGTTTTTTTACCCATTTGGTAGACGCAGGTTTGGTCTCGATGCGCTCAGTGACGGTCTCATAGCGAGGCTGCAAAACGTCAATTTTGGTATAGGCAGGTTCCAGCGTATAGGATTCGGTGACCGTTTCGTACACCGCAGGAATTTCCACCAGACGTTTGCTCTCTGCTTTTATTTGTATGCGATCCTGTACCGTTTCATATTCCGCCGGTACTGCGATGATACGCTTCGATTCTGGCTTGATCTGGACGCGCTCGTCAATGGTCTCGTACACGGCTGGCACGGTAACGATGCGTTTGCTGGCACCTTTTACCACAAGCTGGTCGGTTTCAGTACCGTACACAGCGGGCACGGCAAAGATACGCTTGCTACCTGCTTTCACCGTAATGGTTTCAGTTTGGTTTTCATATACGGCGGGCACCGCAATGGTGCGTTTGCCTGCCGGTTTGATGGTCACTTGCTCCGTGACGGTTTCGTATTGGTCGGCGATAAGGCATTTTGCATAACACTTACCTGGCTGGGCATTCGGTGGTGCGTCTTGGGCGAAGGCCGTCATTGCAAAACCGATGAGGAGGAAAGAAAGGAGGAAAGTAATTTTTCCCATGATGAAAATGAGTTGGTTAACTATTTAAAAAAATGTTCGATTTCGTTTGTTTTGTCCGATTCACGCAAATGTAAAAGGATAAACCCTGAAATGGCATGTTTTTGCTGTGAAATCTTGGTCAATTCAAGGTTGATTTATATCATGTTTTTGGGATAACATATATAGTGCTTCGTAACCAATTGAGTGTAAAGGGGTACATCCGAGCACTGGTCTATCGGCAGCACTGCACCGTTTTTGAAAAGAATTTTGATCTGTTCTTTGGAGTCGTCGTAAGCGCGGTTGCTTTCGGAGCCAGTATAGACAAAATGCTCCAAAATGGCCTTTTCGCCCATATTTGCTGCTACCTTTTGTTGAATAGATAGCGTATAATCTGCAGCGATGGGTTCAGTATGCCATTCCAAGCGGAACAATTGCCGGTCGAGCAAACCCTTGGACAGGAAGGAGAGTGTAAAGTCACGTGCTTCAGACCAATACTTGATGGCGGCTGTCACATCATGATCGTCCAAACGGGCAAAATGTGACAGCAATTCTTCCGGTTCGACATGGGCGGTCGGTTTCCAGGACAGAAACCATCCCAAATGACGGGGCACTTCGAGGTCTTCCCCGGCTAGAGTGAGTTCACGCGCCCGACGCAGGGTGTGGATGAGCATCTTTTCGGCCGAAACGCCTGTTTTGTGTAGGTAGACCTGCCAATACATCAAACGCCGCGCAATGAGGAACTTTTCGATGCTGTAAATCCCTTTTTCCTCCACCACCAGTTCACCTTGATGAACATCGAGCATCTTTATGATGCGGTCGTAACTAATTACGCCCTCGCTCACGCCGGTAAAAAAACTGTCGCGGTTTAGGTAATCCATGCGATCCATGTCGAGTTGACCCGAAACGAGTTGATGGAGAAATTTTTTCGGATAATTGTCCCGAAAGATGTTGAGCGCCAAGGTCAGGCGACCGGTAAATTGGCGGTTGAGGTCTTCCATAAAAAGGCTGGAAAGTTCCTCGTGGTGCATATCGGCGAGCGTGTGCTCCAGGGCATGGGAAAAAGGACCGTGGCCGATATCGTGTAAAAGGATGGCGATGCAAGCACCCTCGGCTTCTTCTGGAGTGATTTCTACCCCTTTACCTCGAAGGGTTTCGATGGCCTGTTGCATGAGATGCAAGGCGCCCAAGGCATGGTGAAATCGTGTGTGCAAAGCACCTGGGTACACATAAGGGGTGAGGCCGAGTTGCCGGATTCGTCGCAAGCGTTGGAAGTAGGGGTGGTCAATCAAATCCAGTAAAATGCCGTGTGCTACGGACACAAAGCCATAAACCGGGTCATTGAAGATTTTTTTGCGGGGGATCATAGTTGTACCTCCTCTCCCAAGCCCGGTATTGCCACATCCTTGAACCCATTCCCCATTAGATACTCCCCCCATTTTTCCTGACGGTCTAGGGTGCCGTGTACCAGCCAGAGTTTTTTGACTGACTGCTTTTGGTTGGCAATCATATCGAGCATTTCCACCCGGTCGCCGTGGGCGGAAAAAGAATCCATGGTTTCTATATCTGCCTTAACCTCAAGGTTTTTGCCAAACAAGAAGATGCTGGTCGCTCCTGCGCGGAGTTTGCCTCCAAGGGTATTGGGCGAGCAGTAGCCTACAATGAGAATGGTATTCCGTTGGTGTTCAATGTTATTTGCAACGTGGTGGCGGATACGGCCCGCATTCATCATACCTGAAGACGAAATGATTATACAGGGTTCGGGCGAGTCATTGATGCTTTTGGAGGCTTCAGTGTCGCGAACATAAATCAAACCATTGAAACCGAACGGGTTGTCATCCTCCGTCATATATCGGTGAAGATCTGAATCGAAGCACTCTGGGTGGTTCACAAAAACTTCCGTGGCATTGACCGACAGCGGACTGTCCACATAAACGGGCACTTGGGGCAATTCCCCAGCATTTTGGAGTTTATCCAGCATGTGCACGATTTCCTGGGTACGCCCGACGGAAAAAGCGGGGATGATGACCTTCCCTCCTTTCTCTTCGCAGGTGTGGCGAATAATGTTTGCAAAGTGATTCACTTCCGCTGGCGGGGATTCGTGTTCTCGATCTCCATAAGTGCTTTCGCAAATGAGGTAGTCCAAAGGCGGCATCGGCATTGGATCGCCCAAAATGGGTCGGTGTGGCCGCCCAATGTCGCCCGTAAAGCCAAAATGAGTGATTTTTCCGCCTTCTTTTATTTCAAGTGTTACGGAGGCGCTGCCAAGGATGTGGCCCGCATCGCGGTAAAGCACCCGCACATGCTCATGAATGTGAAACCATTGTTCGTAGTTGAAACTGGCAAATTGTCTCATCACCTGTTGCACATCCTCCAGGGTATAGAGGGGCGTTTTCTCTGGTTCGTTTTCCTTTCGGTACTTTCGGTTGTGGTATTCTGCGTCGTTTTCCTGGATTTTGGCACTGTCCAAAAGCATGATAGAACAGAGGTCGCGGGTAGCGTGGGTGGAGTATATTTTCCCTCGAAACCCATCGCCCACAAGTTTAGGTACCCGGCCTGTGTGGTCAATGTGCGCATGGCTCAAAATTAGGCAATCAATTTCTTTGGGGTCGAAGAGCCATTTTTCATTGAACCCAGTGATGGGATTGCTGTCGCCCGCGCGGCCATCGTCGTCGCCGCCCTGGTAGAGACCGCAGTCGAGGAGGATTTTTAAACCGTTGTCGAGTGTAATGAGGTGGCAGGAGCCGGTGACCTCGCGGGCTGCGCCGCAGAATTTTACTTTCATAATTGTATCGCTGCGCAAACTTCGCAATTTGTTTTGGAAAAAGGGATAAATACATGTTCCCGCCAACTTGAAATGTTCAAAAACGCGCTCTTTATTAAAAGGAAACGAAATAAAACTCACCGGGTGACTGCCAGTCACCCGGTGAGTTTTATTTCGTTTCGTTTTAACAACAAATTTGGTTAACTTTGAATCAGAAATCGTATCCTTAACCGCAATCATACCAAATTTAAACCTATGAATTTTGAAACTGGGCTTGTCTACCACATCTATAATCAAGGCAATAACCGCGAACCAGTCTTTTTTGGAGATGACAACTATCTGTTTTTCTTGAAAAAGATGCGGACTTACGTTCTGCCGTATGCGGATTTACTGTGCTACTGCTTGATGCCAAATCATTTTCACTGGCTGGTTTACGTCCGGCATGTAGTGATAGGTATTGGTTTGGAGCTGGAGCTGAACTCACCGGGTGACTTGAAGTCACCCGGTGAGTTCAGCTCCAGCTCCAGCTCCAACTCCAAACCAATACCCAAGAAACCTCGTTCTTTCAACGATTCAATTGCTATACTCTTGAGGTCTTATGCCCGGGCAATCAACAAACAACAAGATCGAAGTGGCGCACTTTTTCGAGAGGACACAAAAGCCAAAGCAGGTTGGATTGATGATTTTATTACGGTTGATCGTTATCGAAATGGGCCCAACGATTTTCGTGCTTTCCCCGATGATGAATATGGATTGCATTGCTTCAGTTATATTCACGAAAACCCTGTATCGGCACAAATTGTAACCCAAGCGACAAGCTGGGAATATTCTTCTGCACGAGATTATGCAGGGCTGCGCAACGGAACATTGTGCAACCGGACTTTAGCTAGGGAGTTGTTACGCTTGCCTTGACTGTAAACAAAACTCAGCGGTTAAACTCACCGGGTGACTAAACTAAACTCACCGGGTGACTTCAAGTCACCCGGTGAGTTTAGCTTACACCGGGTGACTAAACTAAACTCACCGGGTGACTTGAAGTCACCCGGTGAGTTTAGTTTAGTCACCCAATGAGTTTTGTTTTCATCAAGGAACTTTCCTCCCAAGCTTTCGTTTCTTTGCACCGCTTTTTTATGGAACAACCAAAATTCTCTATTGACAAAGAACGACTCGGGCAGCGCCGTGCTGCGCTTGAGATCATTCGCATTCGCCTCAAACACGACTTCGTTGGCATTGACGAAATCATTGACAACCTGCTCGACTACATTCAGGTCTGGTATCTGATGCCCGAGGTACTCACCCGCCCCATCATCGTGTGCCTCTGGGGCATGACGGGCGTCGGAAAAACGGACCTTGTCCGCCGATTGGTGCAACACCTTGATTTTCAGGAGCGTTTTGCCGAGGTGGAATTGGGCAACACCGACCAAACGACTTATTTCAGCAGCGTAAATGCCATCCTCAAATCCAACGGCTTGGTGGACAGCCGCCCTGCCATTGTGCTCTTCGACGAGATACAGCGCTTTTATACCATCGAACCGGATGGCTCGCCTGTGCAGGTCACCAAGTTCAACGATTTCTGGGAATTGCTCTCCGATGGCCGCCTCGCTAAGCGCGAAAAGGAGGATTTCGACTACTACATTTCCGATTTCATGTTCAACCAACGGCAGCGCAACCGCCGTCCGCCAGGTGAACCCGTGCCCCCAGAAGACCCGATGCAAGACACCGTGGGCATCTGGGAAGCTCGAAATTTGAAAAAAATGCTCGAACTGGAGGAAGATGTGCTCGACATCGCTGAAATGAGCAAAAAGCAGATGCTCGATATCATCATCGAAGCCAAGAGCCGTCGCCGGGTGTTCGAGCCGATTGATTATTCCCAGATGCTCATCCTCATCAGCGGGAACTTGGACGAGGCCTTCCAAATGGCTACGCACACTTCCGACAGCGAGGTGGATGCGGATATTTACCACGCTTTTACCAAAAAGATAACGGCAGTGGACATCAAAAACGCCCTCACGCGCCGTTTTCGCCCGGAACAGGTGGCGCGTTTTGGCAATATCCACCTTATTTACCCCAGCCTCCGCAAGGCTGATTTCGAGGCACTTATTCGCAAGGAGGTGGGCAAAATTATTGGTAGAACAGAGGAGCGTTTCAATGTGAATATCCACATTTCCGATAACGTTTTCGACCTGATTTACCGAAACGGGGTATTCCCTGTGCAGGGTGTTCGGCCTGTGTTCAGCAGCGTGACCGATATTCTGGAAACGAATTTGAGCAAGTTCCTTTTTGAATGCTTGAACGACGGAAGTGACTCATTCTCCATTGATTACGACAACGAAGGAAAAAAAATATCAGCCCAAATTGGCAGCCGAAAAGTTGAAATCCCCTTTGTGGGCCGCATTGACAAAATCCGCCAAGGCAATATCGCCGACGTGGTGGCCAATGTGAGCGTACACGAGGCGGGCCATGCGGTGGCTTACGTGACCCTCTTTGGCATTGCGCCCTTGCAACTCAAATCAAAGGTGGCAAGCAGTTACGCGTCCGGTTTCACTTTCCCGCACGAGATTTATGAGACCAAGGAAAATCTGCTCAAGAAGATAAAGGTTTTCCTCGCGGGCGGTCTGGCCGAAGAGCTCGTTTTCGGCCATGAAAATGCCACTGTGGGCCGCTCCAACGACCGCGAACATGTAACCATGTTGGCCATGGACTACATTCGTCGCCATGGCTTCGACGAGCGGTATCAGGCCAACTACACGCTGGAGTACGGCTTTTCAATGGACAAAAACGCCACCGACAAAGACGTAGAAGCCATGATTGCAGGTATTGTAAAAGAAACCCGCGCTTTGCTCGCCAAACATCTTGACTTCCTACTCGACCTTTCCCGTGTGCTCAATGAAAAAGGCAGTATGGACGCAAAAGACGTGGCGGAGGTGGCGGCCCGGTTTGGGCTTCCGGCGGCTATTAAGGAAGAGGGATATTTGCATTTGCCGGGGTATACTGAGAAGCTGGGGTAGAATAAAAAGCAGCGATTAATGGCATCCGCCAGCAATATTCAAAAAATGAAAGGAAGTCTCGCTTGAATTGGGAAAGAATTAAAGCAAATCGGCGACACAGTCTGGAGCTGTGCCGCCGATTGAAGCGAAAGAATATAGGCTTAATGCTACCCATCTTTACTGTTTCACGAGCTTAGTGTTCCAGACCTTATCTCCGGCACGGAGCGTTAGATAGTAGAAGCCTGGAGGCAAACTTCTAATATCCAACCGTTCTACTCCCAAAGAAGAATCAAAGCTTTTGTGAAATAATTCCCTGCCCTGCATATCATATCCCCTCAGATTAACCAACGTCGGGGCGTCTCGGTATTCAATGACGATGTAATCGTTAGCAGGGTTTGGATATATTTCCACGGGAAATGCTGCTGAAGGGTTTGTAGTATTTACTAATTTGAGGTTTACCTCATTACAAAGCGTATCACATAGTCCCTCCATATTGCAAGCGATGAGGCAAACATCGTAAATACCTGGTGCATCATAGGTATGCATTGGTGATTGCTCCGTGCTAAAGGCCCCATCACCAAAATCCCACAGCCATGAGGTAGGCTGAAAGTACGATATGTCCGTAAAATCCATCATGGTTGATGCTGAACTACTGTCCTGTTCACTGCGCCAAAATGCTACTATTGGCGGTTGAACACCGAGCGTATCACATGAACTGCCCGGCAAATTGTAGAGGCGATAAAATGGCATATTGGGCAGGTAAAACGGGAAGTGGGCAGGCAGTTCTACATCGTGCTGGCGAAAATCACAAGCCAGCCCAAGCTCATTGGGTTTGTGTATAGTATGCAAAAAGTTTGTCCCGTTGCCACATGACATATAGATCCGCTGATCAGGGCCGACTGTCATACTGTTGAAACTGGTCGGCAGATCATGCCGCCCAAGAAACCCATCATACACTCCAACCAACTGAACTGATGCGCTGATGTCAGAAGCCCAGGTGTCATATTGATAAAGTCTTTCACCCCAGTTTTGAACGTAGAGATAGCGCGAATTAGGCGAGAAGCATGCCCAAGGCGCGTACGTCGAAGACTCGGGAATATGTACAGTGACGGGGTTGAAAAAGGTGCCTGAGCATCGGTCAAAGTCGTATATTCGAAAGTCCGCAGGCTCATCGCCACCCACACGGACATACTTGCTGCCATCCGGCGAAAATATATTTGAAGCTGCGATTGTATGCCCTTGTATCCAACCATCATCTGGCTGCTGAATGATTGGGCCATGAATCCCTAATGGGTCGAGCCGATACAAGTAATAGATACTGGATGTGTCGCGAGCGGCCACTACCCACCAGTCGCGCCCGTTGGCATGGCGAGTTGCAGTGAGAGCCCGAGAAAAAGTGTCTTGTCTGAGCTGTTGGTTCTTCAAGACTACTTTGCCTTGACCTCCATTGGCGTTCATATCGATGTGTGTATAAAGTAATAGCTGCGTGAGGTAATCTTCATTTACCCACGTATGGAATAAAAAATATTCACCTTCATGGCCTGGATATGGTAGAGATAGGAGGCCTTGGTAAGCGGGATAGCCCCATGGAGGAGGCTCCTCACAGTAATAGTTCTGGATAAACCCTTGATTTAACTCGCCTCCATTTTCAATCAATTGGTGATTCGCATTCATGATTTTGCATCCGTTGTTATAAAAACTAAGATGCCCGTTTTCATCAGACATGATACTAGGGTACCACATATCCAATGCAAGGTCAACATACTCAATTAAAGGGTTTCCTTTTGAGAAATCAATGTTATTACCGCCATAGTAAGGGTCTGAAATGCCGGGGTTCGGAGGAGTGCCAAGCAACCAAATGAAATCATTTTTATTCTGAGCAGGCAATAAGACTGCAAATGCCACAAACAGCGATATGCATAAAATCGCTAGGCGATACGGGTGCATCATGACTAAGTGTTTTGACTATGGGAAAGAAAGCAGCCATGCAGCCTAAGGATGGCTGCATGGCTGCAAGTATTCATTTTGAAACCGCAAATTTTAGCGCAAAGAACTCACCAGAATCAGCCTTTGCCAAGAGTATATAAATTCCTGGTGAAAGGCCGTCAACAGGCAATTCGAGATTGGTTTGCGCCTTTATTTGACGTTTGAGGGGAGTGCTTCTTCCTGTCATGTCAAACACTTCGATACTGCCAGAGAATGACATTTCAAAATCTATTGTCAGTATATCGCCAACAGGGTTGGGGGAAAGTCGAATACCCAGTTGTGTTTCAGATTGAGATATGCTGCGTTCTTCACCTTCGCCATAAAGGCCTTGGCAGCCGGGTGCGTAGGGTACATCTGGTCGGGCAATAGCAGGGTCGCCTACGGGCAACCAGTTCATAGCGCGCTCGCGTGTATAACCCGCTAATTCAGGGCATTGCGCAGCAATTGCGCGAAGCATTGCGTAATCGCCTTCCGAAAGGGAGATGCTTTGACCTTTTTTTATTGCAAGTTCATTGAGAAATTTTTGATTGATTTCATAAGCCCGAGCCTGTGGCAAAGTAGCAATATATTGGCTGCATTGTTCCAAAGCTGTGTTTCTGGCGGCCTCAATTTGATTTTCAAAAACTTCTTGTTGAAACAATAAAGTACCTATATGGCTGAGCAGGGTTGAACGGTAATAGAAGAATACATTACTTGCGTTTTGAACAGCAGCCATATTGGCAAGCGTACCATCGAGCGAATCTACTTTGCCAATCCAATACGTAATTTGATTACGTATATCGCTTAGGCTTGACATCTGGTTTGGCGCTATAAGTATTGCATTGTTCAGCATCTCATCAAATTGGGCAAATTGCCCGGCTGTAGTGTTGAGATGTACATTGTAGAAAGTACTGGCTAGCGGATAAGTTGTTTTCAAATCTGGATAACGTAACAATTTAGCAATCAACTGTCTACGTTCTTCCCATGCCAAAACAGTTTCAGGCTCAGTATAACTCTGATTTTCTTGAACTGTCTTTGCTTCAAATTCGTCCAAAGTTGTGGAATAAAGCAGTGTCCCGCAGTGTCCTCCGGTTGGCTCATTGGTGCACTCATCAAAAAACCAACCTGAAACAGGAAAAATAGGGCTAGGCTTTTCCCCAACAAGGTTTGGGTTGTAATCAAAGCGAGTATCGGTAAAGTTAGCTCCCTTGTGCCATGCACCCCTATCTGGAGCGTAGTTCGCGACCTCCCAAATATTGTGTTGGCAAGCTTGTTTTCCTAGCTTACTACCAACTTCCATCTGCAACGCTCCCGTCAAAGGATTAGAAGGGTCATTGGGAACGTTGGATCTGCTATGGTGGCCAAAATGATTGGCAGCGAAAATTGAGGTTGCACAATCACCCGACAAGTGAAATCCTCGTAACGTATAATCTGCTGTGTTATCACAAATGGTCAAAGGGCCGGTTTTATCAAAATGGTAGGCACACATTCCGTGGTCGAAAAAAGCCTGATTCCCTATAACATGGTTTTCGCTTAGGGCACTAGGGAAAGCTGGTGATTCCCAGTTATGCAAATAGAAGCCCCAGCGAGTTCGATGTTCGAATAAGTCTGTGTTGCTAGTGTAGATTGTATTCCCAATCAGTGAGAACTCTCCCGCTTGATTTATTTCAATGTCTATAATCGGGCAATTTACTGGGTTCCAAAGAGCGGGTGAAGATCCTCCTTCTCCTACAACGATGGCGTTAGTAAATATGAACATGGGACTACTTGTACCAGGTTGTCCAGTAATTCTCATAGCGGTACGCCCTCTATTTAGGTGTCCATGGTAAAATTGATACATTGTTACGTTGAATTTTATTTATACTCCCTCCATTTGGCCGTTCCAAGACAATTCCCGTTTTGAAATTAGCAAAAAGATTATTATTGTCGATCTCTATCGTGTTTGGCGATCCTACCGCCCCGAGTATCTGGACAAATTGCCCAAGTAGGTTATTCTTTGAGGTTATGTTATCTGTTAAACACGTTCGAAAATCCGAGTCAGAAATATAGAGATTGCTTCCGGAGGTTTGGATGTCTGAAAAGTTTTGAGAAAAAAGATTTCTAAACAATCCGAATCCGCGAATATCAAGTCGTCCTCTTTCAGTAAAAATACCATTGACAGCATTGCAGTGAAAATCTGCGTATCGAAAGTTTAATACTGAATTAAGCCCTTCTGCACCTCTTTGGTAGTTACGAAAGACGTTTTTGTCAGTGGTATTATTTGCTAAAGGCAAGCCTACGAATATAATAGACTTCCCTTGTGCAGATATACCCGCCACTGGTTGAGCGCCAATAAAATTTGGAGAAGTCGCGTCAAAAACATTGCCTACAATCAGGGCATTAGCCGTGACATTACCAAGGAGAAAAATATCTACTACATTTCTATTGAATGTATTACCTGTAATGGTCAGGGAAGCCGTGCTACTAGCAATAGTAATGGCGTTTTGAGCATCCTCTACTTGGTTGGAATTAAAGATAATAGATCCTCCTTCTGCCTGAATACCCGGCTAACCTACAGCATTGCAACTAAAATAATGCGAATTGTTACTGCGGAAATTTCCCCCTGCTACGACTATTATCCGCCCATTAGGACCAAACCTTACTTTTGAATTGTTTACATTGAATAATGAATTGACGGTAAGTGTAGCATTTACAAATACAGTATTTGCATTCCAAGTGATAATGGGCCAATTAGCAGTGGATTCTGGAGTCAGAATATTGATTTGAATGGACTCGCCTCCGAATTTTTGGCACAAAGTAAGGTCTCCGGAATAGGGGCATGGGAAGGTGTTTTCCTGTGCTGTTAAACTAATTGTTTGAAGTAACAAAGTCACAATCATGACCATTAAATGGCGAATGAAAGCGCCTAACGTGAATAATAGATTGTTTTTCATTGTGTAAAAGTGTTTAAGAAATGAATTAAATTAATGCATTATTTTGCAATATGTGTCATCTGCAAAATTTTCACAAAACTACTACAAGATAGGGAATTGGTTGAAGCGATTAAACCCATCTTCGCCCGGCACCCCTTTACTCCGTAAATCTATGGCAGCTGAAAGGGCTATGGCAGGTAAAAAAGGGAAATACATCTACTGGTTCGCTCGCGTGCGCACAATTGTGATCCAGTACGAATCTGTGAACGAAGGTATTAATTATATTCAAATGACCAAACATCGCGAACAGATTTAACATGAGAACTGTCCTGACGCGAAGTCTACCGCACACCCCCAGCACATCCCCCAGTTCAAAT
>JBBQSW010000061.1:0-12583 GCA_038213575.1 Chitinophagales bacterium
GATGCCCCAGTAGGATGACCCAATGACCCCCTCCTACGCCCCCTCCTGCCAAGACTCGGCGGGTAAAAAGGCTTCGGCGGGTAAAAATTACGTTTTAACCATGAAAATAAGATTCCGCAAAGTCACAAACATCCGCAGCGATCACCATTCGCTCGGAGCAGCACCGCTTGGCGTGGTATATGCCAACACCTTGCTTGAAGTGGACGGTGTGATCCACGAGGGTGCCACTGTGAATGGAGACAACCGATGGTGGCGCGACCACAATGGCTGGTACTATTGGGCAGGCGAAACCGAAGCCGTAATGCCAGAAGCTGAAGCAAGTAATGCTTCCTCTCCTACCCCATCGGTGCCGTCACCTGCTGCGCCACTGCAACTGCCTACCGCACCGCCACAATCCGCACCAGATATACGCCCACCCGTACCCGTATCTGACACCATACGCCCACCCGTGCCCGCTGCCGAACTCATGGTACTGCCTGTCCCCGACGACCATTTCATTCACGACAATGTGCCGGAAGGAGAGTGGCGCTCACTAGATGAGGTTATCCAGCCAGTAGCAGCGCCTGTATCCGTGCCGGTGGCAGCGCAGGTAGCAGCGCCGGTGCCAGTAGCAGCGCCGGTGCAGGTAGCAGTGCCAGTAGCAGCGTCCGTGCAGGTAGCAGAAAGTATTGTATTTGAATCAATCCAAACCATCACCTTCACCCCCGAAAACAATCCTGTTGCTGCGCCATCCGAAATGCTCCCCCCCCGCGCACAGCGGCTCAACTGGGGACTTGAAGCCGGACAAATCTCCAGTCATTGGTGGCAGGAAAAGCGCCTTACCGGACGCGGTGTAAGGATTGCAATCTTGAGCACGGGAGTAGACCTTCAACACCCCGATTTAGAGGGAACGCCCGCACCAATTTTGGAAAATATTTTTGACAATCAACCCTTTGAAGATTCCCATGGGCTCGGCACACAAGCAGCCATCATCGCAGCCGGGAAAGGGCATATTGCTTACGGAGTTGCGCCCGAGGCAAAATTGCTCCTTGGGAAAATTGGTTCAACACCCAACGACATAACACCTGAAAGCCTGGTCGCAGGACTGCAATGGGCCATTGCACAAAAAGCCGATGTGGCAGCCTTACTGGTGGATTTCCTCGAACTTTCCGAACTGCAAAAGCAGCAACTGGGCGATGTTATTGCCCAGGCGCTCGATGCCAATATGGTATTGCTTGCACCCGTAGGTAATTCATCCGAACGCAAGCCTGAAAGCCGTTTTCCGGCTGCGCTGGAAGGGGTGATCTCGGTGGGCGCCCACCATTCGTTCAACCGGCGCGCTGACTTTTCTGCAAAAAGTTACCACATTGATTTTCTGGCGCCTGGGGAGGGCCTGAACACCTCTGATTTGCAACAGGGTTTTGGCGCCAATTTGAAAAACACCGCCATTGCAACCGCTTATGCTGCAGGCTTTGTGGCACTCCTCCGCCAATGGGAAAAGCAGCAAAACGTGGTTTATAGCCCCGCCGACATCGCAGCATTACTGCAAGATACTGCCCATTACGAGGGCATCAACAAAGGAAAAGACACTGAAATGGGGTATGGTATTTTAAACCCCCAAGCAGTACTGGAAAGGCTAATGACTTAATTGGGACTTTTGTGCCCTTATGCGCCTATGTGTTTTATATTCAATTCCCTACAACCATGTTCACATCGCTCCGACAAATAATCGAAAACGGTCGTACCGTCACCACCGACGAACTCAATTTCCCTGCCAATCTCCCCGCCGCGAAGGAGTTGCAGACCCGCCTGTGCGATCTCGGAATCCTAGACCCTGAAATCGGCGGCGACCTAGCGACGCCCTTTGGCCCTATTGGAAAAGGCGACGGGATTCTCGGTGCCAACAGCCGTGCGGCTATTTTTGAGTTTTGCAGATTGGCAAACCTGCCGTATATTGAAAAACAGTTGACTGTCAACATTTTAGAAACGTTGGAAGCCGCCCATCCTGACACGTTTTTGCCCATCGAATTTGGCAACGCTTCCGACGATACTGCTTCTACTCGTCTAGCCAAGCGCATCCTTCGGTATATGCAAATGAAGGGTTACTGGATTGCGAGAAGTCCTCGGATGCGCAACATTGTGTATGTAGAAGGCATGAACCCCGATGGTACGCTGAATTCCGATACCTTCAACCACTGGAACGACCGCCGCATCGTGTTCCGAATCGCTCCCAACAGTCGGCCTGAAATGCTGGTGAATGACCAGTCAACCACCGAGCCCGGAAAACACTACACCTGGAATCCACTGAATCCCAAGGGAGCAGCCCGCATAGCATTCGGTCAATACAAAGCCTGGGTGGTAGGATTGCACAAGGGGGAACAACCCGCACTCGTGCAACGCGAGAAAGTACGCCTCCACCGCGACCTCAACAAGGACGGCTTTCGAAGCAAAAATGACCCGATTGACATCGGCAAAACCTTCGGTATCAACCAACATTCTACTAAACCTGGCACACCGCCAGAGTTCGTGGACTCCTACAGTGCAGGGTGCTTTGTGGGACGGCGCTGGGCCTGGCACCAGTCGTTTCTCAATATCATAAAGCAAGACGAACGCTACCTTCAAAACCGGGGCTACCTCTTTATCACCACCATCATTGCCGGCGACGATTTGGCACGGGAAGAACCTATTTAGGAACGCGGCACCAATAACTTAGTCATTTTATGCCATAACCCAAAACGGCGTAGCCGTGACATTTTGGTAGCCCAATAGGGCGTTTGGGAGGATTGGAACGGCGTAGCCGTGACATTTTTATGTCGAAATAATGCCACGGCTACGCCGTTCTGAAAAAACTTAACGCTGGCGCTACAGAAATGTCACCGCTATGCGGTTTCGGTTTTTAAAACGCCCTTTGGGCTACCAAAATGTCACCGCTATGCGGTTTTTGTTGAAATCCATGAATTAAACATATCTAAAAACTCACAGTATTTAGCACTAGTTGGGAACTTCCTACCCAAGGATTTGTTTTGGGGCGGTAATTTTGCAAGCCGTTCACCGTCCACCGTCCACCGTCCATGATCTTCGAGCCGAAAGATGTTTTCCGCAAATTAGAGTTTGACAAAGTCCTCGATTTGCTTGAAAAAGAAGCCCTTACGCCTATGGCGGCGGAAACTTTACGCGCCATAGCGCCCTTAACTGATTTCTTAAAAATAGAACAAAGCCTGCGAGAAACCCGGGAGTTCAAACTCATGTTGGAAAACAGAGACCGATTCCCGCTGGAAACTTTTCCAGACATACAGCCTGATCTGAAAATGCTCGACATTGACGGGTTTACCCTTCAAGCCGAGGCATTTCAAGGCATTTTGAAGGTGTTGGTGATGATGCGCGATGTGTTCAAGTTTTTTGCCGGGGGCGCAAAAAAAGAAATTTACCCCAAACTCTATGACCTCATAAGGGGGCTTTCAAACGACGAAGGCCTGATGAAAGCCATCACCGCCGTCTTCGACGAAAAAGGAAATATCCGCCCTGATGCATCCCCCGAATTGATGCGCATTCGCCGTGATACACAGCAGAAAATCAGGGAATTAGACGGGCGTTTCCGTCAAATTATTCAAGATTATCGCTCGAAAGGCTGGCTGGCTGACTCGCCCGAATCTTTCCGAAATGGCCGCCGTGTGCTTTCCGTGCCCGCCGAGCACAAGCGCAAAATTCGGGGCATTATCCACGACGAATCCGACACGGGGCGCACGGCATTCATAGAGCCTGAGGCCGTAATAGAAATCAACAACGACCTCTTCGATCTTGAACACGACGAGCGCCGCGAAATCTTCCGAATCCTCCGCGACCTGAGCGAAACGTTCAGGCCCTACAGCCCTATCCTGCGCAGTTATTCAGAAGTATTGATCGGATTCGACATTATCCGCGCCAAAGCCGCACTCGGCCTCGCCATGCGTGCCGGAATGCCCATCTTGAAAGAAAAGCCCATCATTAACGTCCGCAAAGGCTACCACCCGCTGTTGTACCTGAAGAACAAACAGACCGGGCGCAAAACCGTCCCCTTCGAGGTGCGGCTTGATTCGGAAAACCACATTCTGGTGCTTTCCGGGCCAAATGCCGGGGGCAAATCGGTGGCCATGAAATCCATCGGCCTATTGCAAATGATGGTGCAGAGCGGGCTGCTCGTCCCCGTCCATGAACTGAGCGAATTGGGCATTTTCAAGCAGATTTTTGCAGATATTGGCGACCAGCAAAGCCTTGACGACGACCTTTCGACCTATTCTTCCCGGCTGCAAAACGCGCGTGTTTTTATTCAGAAGGCCACGCCTGATACCCTGGTGCTCATTGACGAAATGGGCAGCGGCACCGATCCAAAGCCCGGCGGCGCCATCGCTGAAGCTATTTTGCGCCAACTGCACCGCAAAGGTGTTTACGCCGTCATCACCACCCACTACTCCAATCTGAAAGTTTTTGCTTTCCGAAATCCCGGTATCCTGAACGGGAACATGCACTTTGACAAGGACACCCTTTCGCCCACCTACGAATTGAAAGTGGGTCGCCCAGGCAGCAGCTACGCCTTTGAAATTGCTGAAAAAAGCGGCCTTTCCCGCGATCTCATTGGGTATGCCCGCAATCGTACCGGTTCAGAAACCGCCGTGGACGACATCCTCATCGAACTCCAGCGCGAGAAGCAGGAATTGGAGGAAAAACTCTCCTCGGTAAAGGAAAAAGAGCAGTCGCTCGAACGCCTCATCAAGAGCTACGATGGGATGAATCAAGAGCTGGACGTAAAGCGCAAACGCCTCAAACTCGACCAAAAAGAGCACGAACTCCGCATGAGCGCCAACACCAACCGCGAAGTGGAGAAGATCGTCCGCGAACTAAAAGGCGAGAAGAATCTTGAAAAAGCCCAGGAATTTGCGGCCAAACTCCGACAGGAGCGCGCAGAAAAAGCCCGAGAAGTGGATGAAGTGAACGAAGAAGTGGTCAAATCGGAGCTAAAATCCTCAGGGAATACGGTGATCCGTCCTATCGTCGTGGGCGAATATGTGCGCTTGCGTTCGGGTGGCGCCATCGGGCAAGTGGAAGAACTTAAAGGTCAGAAAGCCACGGTACAGATGGGCGGGCTTCGGATTACAACCAACGTGCGCGATTTATTACCTGCTGTCGAACCACTCGCGCAGCCTTCCAGCGTAAGCACGACTGATTTACAATACGTTGCCTCCTTCGATGCCAAAGTGGACATCCGCGGCATGAGCAAGGACGAGGCCCTGCAGGTGCTCGAAAAGTTTGTGGACAACGCCTTGCTCACCAGTGCCAACACCATCCAAATCCTGCACGGAAAGGGCACCGGGGTGCTGCGCAAGGTGGTAAAACAAAAACTGCGGGAATATGGCGGAAATATTGCCCGCAGTTATCACCCCGAAGATGGGGGTGGCGATGGGGTTACGATGGTGGATTTGGCCTGAAGAAAACCATCGTGTCAATCCTTCACAAACCTAGCCTGATAACGGCGCTCCCCATCTTGCAGCAAAAGCCCATAAATGCCCACTGGCAATCCCGCCAGGGCAATCCCGCTCTGGCTATACCGCCCACGCTGAATGACTCGCCCATCTGCACTCATGAGTTGAAAATGAGTTTCGCCGGTTAAGGTTCCGCGTACAAAAACCAGGTCCTGTGCTGGATTTGGATATACTTCCAGAGCATAAGGCAGCTTGGAAGGAATCACGGTACCCGAAGTAACAGGAAGTTGGTACGCCCACAAGTCCTTTTGATTTTTATCATTCACCCCATCCGCGAAACCAGTGCCACAGGTAGCATACACGGTGTTGCCGATGACAAACGAACCTGGCGCCCAACGCCCGCTTCCGGGCATGGATGGCAACTGTTTCCATGCGTCGTTGACTGGATCATATTCCCAAAACTCGCCTTCTTCCAGATAATAGTGATCCGCTCCCTCCCCAGAAAGGACATACCCTTTGCCATTGTATGCAAATTGAGTGCCTGCCACACGCTGTTCTCCAGGGAAATCTTCCATCTGTTCCCAAGTATCGTCTTGTGGGTCGAAGCGGAATATATCCCTATAAATCGTCGAACCATTCACGGATTCGCTGCCGTGACCAAAGGCGACATACACCATTCCAGCAATAGAAAAATGGTACGGGTGGTGGCGTGCATAAGAAGGAAAATCAGGCATCTGTTCCCATTGGTCGGTCGCGATATCGTATTCCCAAAAATCTTTGAGGTTTCCCAGGTCACCTCCGCCAAGACCCACATAAATTTTTCCATTGGCCTCCAAAAATGCAGGGTGACCACGCCCGTCGCCGGGACAAAGTGCTTTTTCGATCCAGGTGCCCGCTATGGGATCATACTCCCACAGGTCGCTCATATCCGAAGTAAGCCCAAAACCAAAGCCCATGTAGGCTTTTCCGTTGTAGACAATGGCGTAAGAATAACTACGCGCTGGTCCGGGGAAATCGGGCAGTTGCTCCCATTGGTCAGCGAGCGGATCGTAGCGGTAAAAATCGCTCAAGTAGGGAGATTGGGTAGCCGAACCGCCCAACAGGTACCCATACCCGTCAATCGAGAAGGTAACGGGGTGGTGGCGGGCAAAGGCCGTGTCGGGCAAAGCGGCTTTTCCGACCCATGTTTGGGCGAAGAGTGCCGTTTGGAGGGCAAAAAATGCCAGGAACAAAGTAAGTTTTTGTGATCTCATAGTTTGTGTGTGCGTTCGTTTGTGTTTATATCTGTAGTTGCCCCATCTCTCTTTTACAACCCACCCATCCCGTCATAAAACGAGTGTCAAAATTACTCATTTAGGAACGGTGTCAAAAGAAGCATTCATAGAGGGTGAGTAATTCGACTGCAAGGATAAAGCAATTTGGGGAATTGGTTTGGGATGGTGGGGGTGTGTGGCAGGGTGACGTTGCTCGCCCCAATTGCCTGCACTTGGTGAAGCAGTACGTTTACTAAACTTTCAAAGTTTAGTAAACGTTGCCGCTCCGGTATAGCCCCCCCAGTATCCACTCAATCCATGGCGTTCAAAAGATTTTCCGCCTGGGTTCGTCTCATGCCGTTGCGCAGTTTTTCCAAAAGCGGCTTGGCCTTGGCAGTTTGGCCGCTTTGAATCAAGGCCAAGGCGCAGCGCCAATCGGCGATTTCGCGCCAATAACCCGGCTTCACCCGGTCAAAATAGCCTATTGAACGTTCCAACTGACCGGTTTGAAGCAAGGATTCCCCAGTATAAAAAAGGGTTTCGTCAGAAAGCGCCGTTCCAGAATCCATTGCAGTCAGATATCGGGCTGCCGAGGCAAAATCGCCTGTTCTGTACGCCATATATGCCTGTTGGAGCGCTGGAAGAAGGGTGTCCCCTGCACCCATGGTAGCCACGGGATCGGGATAGGGGACGGCGATATAGGCCTGCGCGATTTGGGCAATCTCCACTTTGGGGGCACGGTGATACCATCGCCAGGCAGCAGTCAGTCCAAGAACCAGGACAAGGGCAGCGGCCAACCAAGGCCAGAACCGGCGAAAAAGCGGGTACTGCGGCACCGTAGGAGCCATCGGTTCGCGGGCGATTTCATCCAAAAGCTGGGTTTTCAAGCGTTGATTGTCCATGGCTTTCAGCGCGACGTACAGGTCGAGTTCGGACCGCAATGCCGGATCGTTTTTTAGCCGCTGTTCAAATTCCTGAAGGGCGTTGCCGATCAAGGAGCCTTCTGCGTATTCCCGAATATTATGCTCGTTGATTTCAGTCATGGCACCTTGATTTACGTTGATTTTGGATACGCATATTGGATTGCCTCACCCACTGTATAATGCGAATCGTTTAAAATGTGTGTGTTAAAATCGGGCATGCAGTGCAATAAAATAATAGAACATCAACCCAGGTCTTGCGCAGGCTTGTTTCCCCAACCGTTTTGTTGCATAATTTGTTGGACATGGCGCAGGAGCTGTGTTTTACAATCCTGTTTTTTGGCGGTAACCCCCCGGGCATCTTTGAGGCCATACTTTTCAGCCAGTCCCCCCACTTTAATTCCATTTATGATGGTATCGGTCAGCAGTTGGCGACAGGCATCGCTCAGGAGTTTTAGGGCGCCTTGAATGGCCAGTAATGATCGTTGTTGGAGACGTTCGAGGCCTGTTTCTTCTTCAGAGCGGACCAAGGCATCAAATTCGAGCTCGTCCATATTCCCAGGGAGTTGTTCCAGGTATTGTTCATGACGTTTGAGGAGGCTTGTTTCGCGACGCTGCTCTATTTTCCAGAGATTGATGGCGGTCCGCAACAAATAGGCTCGGAGGTTCCCGGCTTCGACCTCGCCGCGCATGGCTTTGTCGCGCACACGCAACACCGCATCGCAGTGGAATTCGCCGGCGCGGCTGGAAGGGCATTTTTCACGGTAAATCAGCCAACCGGTGATATAGCCATAGTGGGCTTTAAAAAACTGCTGGAGCGCAGCTTCGTCGCCCGATGCGAAGTGCGTAAATTCCTGATCTGTCAAGGCAGTCGAGTTGTTTTGTTGGCCAAAGGTAAAAGACTCCATCAAGGAAAAAAGCCGGGGTTGGAAAAGAAATTTTTGCGGGATGAGCCTTGCATTTTGGGAGGGGGGCATTTTATGAATATGCTGACTCTGACAAACTTGTTTGCCAATAAAATATCTCTGTCGGAAAATAATTTGAGCATCATCTTTCAAAAAAAATTTAATGCAAAAAACTCAAGAGCTCAACTATAAAACATTACGTTTGCGAAAGAAAATTCTTTCAATACTGTAAACCTCATAGGTTTTAAAAACCTATGAGGTTTAGTTGCAAAAGTTTGAAATGTACCCATCCAAAAACCAGAACCCTTTTTTCACTCAAAATCAACTTATAAAAATGAAAAATTTGATTGTTTTATTGCTGGTATTGGGGAATGTTGGCGTGGTGAGTGGGCAGTATACGATTATGGTATCACCGCCGCCATCAATGTTGGTGACTAGCTATGAATGCAAAATCGTGCGCGATCTTCTAAATTTCCCCAATACTAAATGGGCTGATTTAGACCTCATCACATGGATTTTCCCGGATGGGCAATATATGAAACGTACGATAGACGCTGATGCGCAAGGAAACGCCTTGTCGGGAGACATCGTAACGTGGTGGCCCAGTGCCGGCACACAAGCTGGTGCCCCAAGCGGCCCTAATGATATCCAGGCATTTATAGCTGAAAAAGGTGGTACAGGTATTCCACCGCACATTGTATCTCCAATTTTCCCCTATTTTGGCTCATACTTTAATATCCCACCCTCAACATTTAACTTTCCAAATAACAACCCCTGGCAAGTCAACAGAACCTGGGATCTTTCTCCACATGATGAATCGTTCTTGCTTGTTTCCTATAAACCATTTCCAGGGTGTATATCTGACTCAACTGATTTTATTGAACTCCGTTTTGACAAAAATAAGCTAACGCTGGGGGATAATTATGGATTTAACCTTGAAGATATACCACAGAATACGAACGTAACAGATAAAATTATTAGAATTAAAAAATTCGCCATGAGCCCTGTACACAAGCACATATTTTTAAAAGTAAAGCCAACTGCTCTATTGGAGCTTAGGGAATCTATTAATATAACTGTTAATGGTAAATTTTGCAATTTTAGCGACTCTTTTGTTCTTTCTTATGTGAATGAAAATGTCCCACACGACCCAAATAAAAAAGTTGTTGACATAGAAAAAATTTGCCTCAATCAGTTCTATCCTTTAAAGCTGACTTATACTGTCCAGTTTCAAAATGATGGGGCAGCACCTGTAAAAGAGGTACATGTAAAGGACCTATTGCCATCAGAGCTCAACCCATTATCGTTTCATTTGATAAGCCCTGTGCCAATGATGAACGGAATTGATGTCGGGTTCGAAGACCCCATCAATCCAAGCGAGCCTAATAAGTTAATAAAATTTACTGGCACAGGGCTTCCAGGGTTAAATCAAACTACCCCTTTTTCCTATGGTTATGATCAAACCATTTATCGGTTTTCTTTTGATGTTGAAATATCCACTACTATCCAAGATACCATCAAAAACAGGGCCGAGGTAACATTTTACAACAATGGCACTCCAATTATTCCCTCTCTTGCAACAAACTTCGCTAAAACATTTGGGGTTGATCAATTTCCAGGGCCAGATTGTTACTATTCACCCACAACGGAAGCACTTGACATACTCGGCAACATCTACCTCAAACCCAATCCTTTCCTTGACCAAATAGATATCTCTTTTGAATTGCTTGAAAAAAGCAAGATTGAGGTAGAAGTCCGTGATATCTGGGGAAAGTTGGTCGAAACCGTTGCTTCAGATGAGTATCCTGCTGGTGCCCAAAATATTACTTGGAATGGAACAAGCCTTCCGAATGGAGTATATTTGATATTTTTTCGCACTGAGAAAGGCTTCATTACCAAGAAAGTGGTTAAAGTCCAATGATCCCTACAAAAAAAACAATGCAATTATCTCTGCGGGCAATGGCTGTTACAGTCCTTGCCTGCTTTGTATTTTGGGTGTTCGCACAAAAAACGGAAAAGCAGCCTCCAAATTTATCTTCGGAATCATTGCTGAAACGATTGGAGGAACTGAAGGAAACGGATTCTTATGAAGAAACGCTACGTTTTGCCGATTCGATTGCGATGATTTTTCAAGCAAGTGAATTGCGCATCGATTTTTATAAAGCACTTAAAATCAAAACGATCGCCCAATATGAACACAGTCATGCCAGTACAGCGGTAGTGCAACTGCTTCCTATAGTGCAAGCGCAGACTTTGGACGACAGTATCACTGCCAAATTGTACGGTCTGCTCGGTTTTTCCTGCCTGAACGCCAACGAATTCGACCTAGGCGCCTGGAGCTTTGAACGAAACTTGTCCGGCCTCGTCCGAAACCAATGCAAAATAGGCAGCGGCTTCGCCTACATGAACCTCGGCTTTTCACTCAAAGAAAAGGGCGACTTTCGCGCTGCCCGTCAATATTACCATACGGCAATTCCCCTATTAGAGCAGGAAGGGAACACCAGGAATCTATCCGAAGCATTGATCAACCTCGGCGATATAAGTCGTTGGCTGTTTGAATGTGATACGGCAAGGGTCTATTACCGCAGGGCAGCGCAAGTGTACCCAGAAAAAGAAGGGCGTCTGGCTTTGAACCTAGGTTGGTCTTATGCCGATGAAGGCCGATATCGGGAGGCGCTAGAACATTTTGAAGCATCCTGCAAACAAAGCCCTTGCGCCGAAGATTTAGCCCGCATCATGGCGCGCTGCTCGGAAGCGTTGGGGGATACCATGGAGGCCAATCGGCAATACCAACTGGCACTCGAAAGTGCCCCAACCGCACGCGATTCCGGCAAAGTGCATTGGTATATCGGCAACACCCTGCTCCGGCGCAAACAGCCCGAAAAAGCCCTCCAGGTATTCCAACAAGCCTTGCACAACTTTTTTCCAAACCTCCGTGCCGACAACCTAAAAGATAACCCTCACACGGGATTGAGCGCTGATTTTTGGCCCGTCCAGATATTGCTTGGAAAAGCCCAGGCTTTCCGTGCCCGATACGAACAAAAGGCCAAGGTTCAAGACCTGCACCAGGCATGGGCCGCTGTTTCTACAGCCGTGGTTGCACTCGACACCTTGCGTATTGGTATGCGCAACGAAACTTCGGGGCAAGACGCAGTAGATTACGCCTATTCCACCTATGAGACCGCCATCCAAATTGCCTTGGACCTCGAACACGCCGAACCCGGGCAAGGGCATCTTTCGACCGCCTACGAAATGGCCGAACATGCCAAATCCAATGTGTTGAAAACCAGCCTCAGAGAAAGGGACTTGCGCCAAAGCGTACAGATCCCGGATAGCCTGTTATGGCAGGAAAAAAAAGCCATGGCTTCGGCGGCCTTTTGGGAAGAAGCCGGTCGGCCCGACAGTTTGCTCGCAGCGGTGCGCACACTTGGAAAGGTTCGGTCTGAAATAGAAAAACAAAATCCCTTATTGCTCAAGGCACGGGAGCAGTCCCAAAACATACCCATTGCCGACATTCAACATGCACTGCGCGAAGGGGAATTGCTGTTGCAATATTTTTGGGGCGACAGCACGGTAATAGTTTTTGCGGTAGGAAAACGATCCCTGAACACCCACCTCATTCCGCGCGATGCCGCAGTGCGCCAGTCTCTCGACTCCTTGCGAACGGCATTGGCACAATGGAATATGTCTCTTGAGGCATACACTGCCCGCGCCACTCCTGTTTATAACCAATTTTGCGCTACACTATTAGAAACCAGTGGCAAAATACACCGCTTAATCGTTGTACCGGATGGCCCACTATGGGCCGTACCTTTCGAAGCATTGACAAATACAAAGGATCGTTTTTTATTACAGGATCATGCAGTCAGTTACCATTGGTCGGGCGCACTTTGGTTGCAGGCCCGAAAGCAGGGGCATCATTTTGCTACAAAAACCGGGTATGGTGGTTTTGCGCCCCAATACAAATCAGCCTCCGGCCCAATGGCCTCTTTAGGATCTGAACTGGGCGATTTGCCCGAAGCCCGCGCAGCAGTGGTTGCTGCCGCGAATGCCTGGGGAGGTGCCGTATG
>JBBQSW010000062.1:0-12561 GCA_038213575.1 Chitinophagales bacterium
TCATTGGGCGATTTAAGCCAAGCTCCTTGTTTGGCCCAAATCAAAAGAGATGCCACAGCCAATACGACCACCAAGCCCCAAAAGGTATGACCTCGCTTTGGGGAAGCAAGGTTGTGCAGGGTATGTTCTATTTGATCAACTCCTTTCATCGTAATTTCGGCAATTGGGCGGGCAAAAGTAGGCAAATTAGCTCCTCGGCCCCGGCCTAAATGGCCCTTATGTTGATTCTGTGTTAAATTCCAAAATATTATTACCAGAAATGCAATAACCCACCCACAGCAAGTGTTTTAGGCATGATTTTTCAACAATTCACAAGCCAAAGTACGGCAAAATGCCTATGGAAGAAACATACACATACGATGCACAAATGGTGCAATTTCTGTACCGCGAACTATCTGCTAGGGACGCTTTAGAAATGGCGCCTAGGATAGAGGATGACTCTGAACTCAGCGCTGATTTTAATGCCCTGTTGTTTGCAAAGGCACAACTCCCTAAAGTTCAGTTCAACCCTTCGCCTACTGTATTGCAAAATATCCTGCAATACAGCGCAAAAACGACTCTGGAAGCACATTTCTAACCAAAGAATGCTTCCTCTTCAAGCCCTCGCACCGAAGTTTTCGGAGCGGGGGCTTTTTTATTACACGAGTCGTCCCCAATTTTTATTCAGTAGTCCACCCTTTCCAAAAAAAGACCACTGGGCGGTGCTGTGAACCGTGCCGGCTCTCTGGAATTTGTTTTCAAAAACGTTTCAACCTCTTGCCCAGTCAAATTACCACGCCCTACTTCCACCAGCACCCCTACCATGCGACGCACCATTTTCCACAAAAAATGAGAAGCTGTAATGCGGATATTAATACGATCGCCATTTTCAACAATCTCCACGCGATCAAGATCTACAAGGGTGCTTTGGCCTTCTTTTTCGGTCGCGCCAAAAGAACGAAAATCGTGAAAACCTTCGAGGCGAGCGGCCGCTTCGCGCATCGCTTGCAGGTCGAGCGGGTCGCGCACCCACCAAACATACTTTTTGCCAAAAGCATCGCGTCTTTTTGAAATTTGGTAGGTGTAACAGCGGCTGCGCGCATCATGTCGCGCATGAAATTTGGGGTGGGTCTTTTCTGCCGCCAGGATATTGATGGCATGACCGAGCTCGTCGTTCAGGCGCACCTTGATTTGCTCTGGAGGAAGGCTGGTTTCGGCAACTTCCAGATGGGCTACCTGCCCACGAGCATGGACACCGGCATCTGTTCGGCCAGCCCCATAAATTTCAACCGCTTGGTTCTCAAATATTTTGGCGGCTGCTTGCAAAAGTTCGCCTTGAATGGAGCGCTCATTTTTTTGGAGTTGCCAGCCAGAATAGCGCGAACCGTCGTATTCAAGCGTAAGTTTGAATTTTGCCATTTTGTGTAGATAAAAAAATCGAGGCACAAGGTTCAAAAGCCTTGTGCCCCGATGTGCATCTATTGCGATAGTTTTTACTTTTTCAAATAATTTTCTTCAAAAAACTCCCTGTAACGATCCAAGGTTTTGTTTTTCAAAATTCGGCGGTAGTTTTCCTGCGTCACGGCGAACAGTTCTTTTTTGTAGGTCTTTTTGGCCGTTTCACCCAGAAAGTCTTTTTGGTTTTTGACCTCATTGTAATAGCGCATCGCCTGTTCTTTGGTGTCAAATTTGCGGATAACTACGATGGGGGTATTTGTATCCGTGCCCAAGAAAATATTTGAAATTCTAAGTTGTTCGGCTTTGTGGTACTCGCTGTTGTAATCAGATACGGCAGCTTTTACATCGTCGAGTCGCACATCATCTCCTGATAGGGCTACTATAAAATAATGTAGTTTGTCATCCTCTCGGGTGAACCCATCGTCAATGGGTGTGCCCTGCTTTTTCTTGTCATCCACTTCGAATCCTTTACAAGCAAGCAAACGAGCGATTTCCTTAGCGCGAGTGGCCTCCGGGCTGTCTGGATAGGCTTTAATGACGACCCCTAATGCAGCACAATAGGCTTCGTTCCCACTAAGGTTGCCCGTGCAAAGTGCGCTCAGCAAGGCAAATTTGGCAACAAGCGGGTTTTGAGAGCCGTATTTTTTAGGAGCTTCTTCGCAGCGATCGAAAGCTTCTTTGTAGCCCCCTTTTTGGAAAAGGGAGTAGGTCTCTTCGTAATATTTGTTGAGCTCACGCTCACGCTCTTTGGTGGCATTGAGGAAGTTGGGGTCTGTCAGCGTTCGAGCATAAGCACTTTTGGGATATTTTTCCACCAATTTGTCATAGTAAAACTGTGCTCGATCCCGATTGCTCAGGTCTGTAAATGCCAAATAGCAGTAGTACCATGTTTCTTTTTCGTACCGAGCCGTGTCGGGGTAACGGGCTTGCATATCTTCGAGCGTCCCAGTACACCTGCGGTTGTTTTGCAAGCGGTCGCGGAAAAGCGTTCCAAGTTGGTACATGGCTTCATACGTAGCCAAGTGTATTACGGAAAGTTCATCCTCAGATTTTGGGATGTTGGAAAATATGTCTTTAAGCTCTGCATCAGCCACGGCATTGGTTCGGTTGCTGTCAGCTCCAGCCACTTCATCAGCCCCTCCGGCCGCTATTCGGTTGCTGCGCCGCCAGTTATCATCGAGTTTTCGGTCGCCCCAGTTACGCGAAAAATCCTTGCGCCCCTTTTTCAGAAAAGTCTCATTGTAAAAATAGAATGAAGAGGGCTTGCCACCTGCTGTTGGCGTCGGGGCCTTGGCGGGACCAGAGGCTGCTGGATTCGCGGATCTAGAAGCAATGGCCGCAACCTGTGCAGCGTCGCGTTGTTTTTTGATTATTTTTGCCAAGTCTTTGCGCTCGTCATCTGTCATACGGAATATGCGCACAATGCTATCATTTGCCTCAATGGTCTGGATGAGACGCGCAATGTCTTTGAGATTATTGGCATAGTCCATCGCGCGTTTGTGCCGTACATCATCTGCGGGCAAAACGGTCAATGTACTGTCGTAGTAAGCCTTTGCTAGCACGAATTCTTCATCCTCAAAATAAAGATCGGCAAGTTTGAGATAGGTTTCGGCACGCTGCGTCGTGTTGTCTTTGTTGAAAGCCAAGGATTTGCGCAAATAGTCAATCCCTTCTTTCTTTTGCCCGTCGTGCAGGGCTATGTCTGCCATGGCAAAATATATCTGGTCACGGTACTCCAGATTTTTGTCATCGTTGAGCATTCGCTCATAAGCTTTCAACGCGGCTTCGCTGTTGATCTTGGTATTGGCCCAGCCAGCAGAAGTCTGTCGCAATCGAGCATTGAATTCCATTTCGTACTTCGGGCGGTTGCGCAGTACTTTGTCATAAGCAGAATATGCTAAATCAAGTTGCCCCGCACGTTCGTACAGTTGAGCCAGGATAAAAGAAAGCCGGGCGCGTTGTTTTTTGCTTTTGTTTAGTTCTATGGCCTTCGTGAGCGGGGCAATAGCCTTGTCGTAGTGTTTTTGTTTGATAAAAAGATAGGCTTCCGCAGTGGCGAGTTCGTCTTGCTGTTCGGGGGGGAAGTTTCGGTCTTCCCAAAGTTCGCGGAAAAGGAACTCGGCTTCATCGTATTTATCGCGTTGTGTAAGTGTGCGTCCATACCAGACCATAGAAGCCGGAAAATCGTGGATGCGATTAATTGGCTGGCTGTAAGGATTTTGGCCCGTTACGGTAATTTCATCGCTTTTTTTAGGGGCTGCTGTAGAGGATGTGGGTGTTTTAGTCTGTGTTTTAACTTTTTCGCCTGCTTTTTTCTTATTTTTTGAGCGCGCTTTCTTGGCTGCAGCGGCTTTCTTCTTTTTCTCTGCGGCAGCTTTTTTCTTTTTCGCCGCAGCCTCTTTTTTCTTCTTGGCGGCTGTTTTCTTTTTAAGAGCAATTTTTTCCTTAGACGATTTCCCCTTTTTTAACTTTGTTTTGGACACACGTCGTGGATCTTCTTCTTCGCGAATAAACTTAAACGTGGCTTCTGCAGTCTCGTAATCACGCTTGAGGAATTGCGCTTTGCCCATTAGGCCATAGTTGTCATCAGTCCATCTGCCCGGGCGGTGCAGTGATATCCCTTTTGCCGATTTCAAGACCACGTTATCCAGATCGGTGCGCGAACTGCTGGGGTCAGCTGCTGCGTAAGGGTAGACCTCAAGAATTTGGCTGTAGTTATCTTTGTGCTGCTCTTCCAGTTTAGTGGTGGTAAGCCGGAAAAGTTCGTCCGCATTGAACCAATAGTTGTATTTATTGGTAAAGGAGTGGTATAATTTTTTAGCCTTGCTAGTCTCTTGCCCTTTCTTTTTGGTGGTGACACAGGCGGATGAGGCCACTACACACAGCAGTACCACACCCGCAAGGGCTATTTTCCAAATATTTTTCATGTCAAAAATCTTGAAAAGCAGGTTTGGATTCAAAAATGCAGAGATTACGCTCCGCCCCCCGAAATTACAGGATGGAAAAGGTGCGAATTAAGTCAAGATGGTTGCCTATACGGCAATAAATCTTACAAAGTTTCCACAAACTCATTCCCCATAAACAGCCGTCGCTTTCCGTTCCAGTTCCGACATGGGGAAAATATCAGTCAGCCGCGCCTCCATTTTAAACGCCCCGCTGCCATACGTTTTGCGATAATAAACCAGTCCAAGCCCTTTGGCATACCACTCTTCACCGCGCCCCTCTACCTCAGCAGCTCCTTCCTTTTCGTTGCCTATGGCTTCACGAAGCCCAAACTTTATGCAGGGGTAGTTCTTTCCATCAAATTCAAAATCTGGTGCCTCGCCTAAATAACGACGATTTCTTACTACATAAACGGTCGCTTTGGGGTCATCCGGCGGATGGAATTGAAGTTTGAACAAAAATACGCCCGATGAGTCGCTAACGACAAACGGAAATTTGTTGGGGGCATCAATAATGGTGGTAGTATGGATTTGCCCTCCCTCTGTTTCTGGGTTGGGGTCTGCTTCGTATAAATGACATTCTTTGGCCAAAGCCCCACTTTTTGTAATTTTTTCTCTTACGATTTGCCCGATCTGAAACCGGTGATCGTAGTAGGTTCCCACCAAAAAAAGCCCGCTATCGCGTACAAAAGTGCGGTAATACCAATATTCTGGCATCACCGAGTCGTTCTGTGACACAATATATTCGTAAACTTTTCCACCCCGGAGTTCTTTTACCGGGAAGTAATATTCGCTAATGTCGCGTTTGCCCCCCTTGCCACAGGCAAAAAAGAAAAACAACAAAAACGGGAGGAACAAAAAAGGGAATGCACGCACGGCAATAATTTTGGCACAAAGAAAGGGAATTTGTTTAGGCAACCTGCCAGCCCAGCTTTGCGTCCTTTCACCGCACTTGTAAAAATTGGATTTTGGATATGAAAAATCAACTATTTGCTTTTATTTTCTTGCTCGGCTCATTCGCTTTGAGCGCCCAAAATTCGTTTACCCTCCAGCAAAAGCTTCAGTGGGCAAACGCTGCTACTACTTATATTCTGGCCGATGGCTCACCCTTTGAAGTATGGAAATTTGAGGGCTGTTCCTTCGGCGACGAAGCTCGTTCGCTTCCCATTTTTTCCGAGCGGTTTGCTATTTCTGGCAAATCTAAAATTGAAGTAGAAATCGTTTCCGTGCAATGGGAATCTTATGCAAAAAAACCTTCCAGCGACGATAATTTTCTAACCAACAACCTGGAAATCAAGACTTTAGTGGAGCATGAACGCACCCAATTTTTTGGCCGAATCAAGTTCATTCCCATTCGGAAAATCGGCAGCGGATATGAGCGCGCCACGGCTTTCACACTGAATGTCCGTGTTTCTCCCTTGTCTGTTCCGCCCACACCTGCCGGTGACCGCAATGGATTCACCTACACATCGGTACTGAGCAGCGGAAATATTTTTAAATTTGGCGTAACCCAAAACGGTATTTACAAACTCGATTATGCATTCCTCAAGAACGAATTGGGTATCCGTGATCTGGACAATATTGACCCGCGCAGCATCCGGTTGTATGGAAATGGTGGTGCCATGTTGCCAGAAAAAAACAGCGACACCAGAGCGGACGATCTGACTGAAAATGCAATACAAATCGTGGGTGAGCAAGACGGTAAATTTGACGCGAGCGATTACATACTTTTTTATGCCGTAGGACCACGGCCTTGGATTTACCGACCCCATGCAACCGACCCAGAGCTTACCGTGCGCCTCAATCTTTACGATCTTCACGCCTGGTATTTTATCAAAACAGGCGATGGATTTGGGCTGCGAATCTCGGAAACACCCAGTGTGGTTGCAAGCTACGTCACGGAGGAGTTTGATGATTATCAACGAATTGAACAGGAAAAAAACAACTTATTACATTTTAACTCTGCTTCTCAGGGTTCGGGAAAGCGCTGGTTTGGCGATTATTTTTATCAGGCTCGCGAGCAGACATACGATTTCAATTTTCCCAACTTAGTGCAAGGCAATGCCGCTCGTGTGCGCAGTGAGTTTGCTGGCCGCAGCAGCGTAGCCCAATCTGTTAGGTTGGAAATAGGGAGCAGCACTTTTTCAAGAGCCATTTCGGCGGTCAGTGTTTCAAACAACGACGCGAGTTTTGCGGCCAATGCTGTCTTAAGTGGCACTATTCAGCCCAGTTCCGATGCCTTCAAAGCAAAAGTAGTTTATCCAGAGGTTGGCTCCCAAAGTGAGGGTTGGCTCGATTATATCGAGATAAACGCCCGCCGTCGCTTGTCCATGGCCGGGCCAGTTTTGGAATTCCGTGATTTGAAAACCCTTGGGCAAACGTCCGCTACTTTTCGACTTTCAGGTGCAAGCGGCAACACGACCGTATGGGATATAACAAACCCACAAACACCTTTTCTCCAACAAAAAAATCAGAATGGCAGCATCCTAGAATTCGGTGCCGCGACCCTTGGGACGCTCCGAAATTTTATAGCATTTTCAGATGGGGCAAGTTTTTCAAAACCTCAAATAGTGTCCGGAAAAATTGCAAATCAGAACCTGCACGCGCTGGAAAATTTGGACTTAATTATTATCTATCACCCTGATTTTCAAGCAGATGCAGTACGTTTGGCAGAACACCGCCGCAATTATTCTGGCTTAGACGTAGCCACCGTTGACATCACCCAACTCTACAACGAGTTCTCTTCCGGAGCAAAAGACCCTACCGCCATCCGTGATTTTGCCCGAATGCTTTTGGAGCGAAATCCAGATAAATTCAAATTTTTGCTCCTATTTGGCGACGCTTCATTCGACCCAAAAAACAACACAAACAGTGAGGACAACAAGGACTTTATCCCCGCTTTTGAGACGGCAGAATCCTTTAGCCCCATTGACGCTTTTCCTTCTGATGACTTTTATGCGCTCCTCAGTCCCGATGAAAGCGGTTCGCTCGCGGGTGCCCTCGACATTGCGGTAGGCCGTTTTGTTTGCAAGTCGGCCGATGAAGCGCGTAACATTGTGAATAAAATAATTGCTTACGACAAAGACCCCATTACGCTTGGTGACTGGCATTTGCGCACGGTTTACATCGCCGATGACGAAGACGGCAATGCTCACATCAACCAGGCGGACAAACTCGCCACTGAAAATCTTGCGGCAGAATCTTGGTTCAATATTGGTAAGGTCTATTTCGATGCTTATCAGCAGGTAGCAACCTCTGCCGGGCAACGATTCCCGGATGCGAAAGCCGCCATCAATTCGGAAATGTTCAAAGGCATGCTTGTAGTCAATTACATTGGCCATGGTGGACCTCGCGGGTTATCGCAAGAAAGAGTGATAGACAACAACGATATTGCAGGATGGGACAATCCAAATCGTTACCCACTCCTCATAACCGCTACCTGTACTTTTGGCGGTTATGACGATTATACCACTTTGACGGGGGGAGAGCAGGCATTTTTGAGAATAAACGCAGGAGCAATCGCGCTTTTCACTACGGTTCGATCTGTATATATCGCAGGCAATGAAGATCTAACGGATGAAGTTCAAGACTTTATTTTTAAACGTGTTAACGGGAATTATCGCACGATCGGTGATGTGCTGAAAGATTCTAAAAACAAACTTACCAGCGATGTGAAAAATGCGCGCAGGTTTACTTTGCTTGGCGACCCATCCATGCACCTGGCCATGCCAGAACATCGTGTAGCCACCACCAAAATAAACGGTCAGGCCGTTACTTTAGGACAGCCTGATACACTCCGGGCGCTTATGCCTGTAGAAATCGAAGGTGTAGTAACCGATACCGTCGGCAATACGTTGAACGGTTTTAATGGTCGGGTGTCTGTTACGGTGTTTGACAAAGCACAAACGCTTCAAACGCTGGGACAAGATCCTGGAAGTATTGTTCGCAGTTTCAAAATCCAACGCAACATCCTTTTCAAAGGCAGCGCGCAAGTGACCAATGGAATTTTTAAACTCAACTTTGTGGTGCCCAAAGACATCAACTACGCGTATGGAAAAGGCAAAATCAGCTATTATGCTGAAAACGGAACGCCTTTAGATGCCGCAGGAGGGGATGAAAATATCGTGGTGGGGGGCAATGCTGGTTTGATACAAGACGATACGCCACCGATTGTACAAGCCTTTCTAAACACGGATGCTTTTGCTTTTGGCGGGATAACGGACAACAATCCAAAAGTTATGGTGAAATGTTCGGATGATTATGGGATGAATGTCACGGGTACCAGCATAGGTCACGATCTTACCGCTATTTTGGATGGAAATGTGCTGGAGACCTTGGTACTCAATGAGTTCTATGAGAGCGCACAGGGAGATGCGCGTAAAGGTGAAGCCATTTATCCTTTGCGAAATCTCTCTACGGGCCGCCATACGCTTCAAGTTAAAGGCTGGGACGTAGCCAATAATCCTGGAGAGGGTTACACAGAATTTGTGGTAGCGGAAGATGGGCAAGCGGCGCTTGCCCATGTACTGAACTACCCTAATCCATTCACAACAAACACCTACTTCCAGTTTGAGCATAATATGGCCAGTCAAATTTTGGATGTACAGGTGAGTATCTTTAGTGTATCGGGGCGTTTGGTAAAAACTATTCAACAAACGATCACGAATAACGATGGTTTCCGTGTTTCTAATGATGTACAATGGGATGGGAATGATGAATATGGCGACCCGCTCGCTCGGGGTGTGTACCTTTACCGTGTGAAAGTAAGGGGCACGGATGCCATCGGTACAAGTAGTACCGCACAAAGTGATTTTGAAAAACTGGTTATCTTAAAATAATTTTCAACAAAAAACTCAACACCAAAACGTTACAACTAAAATTCACTGCTTTTTATCATGAAGAAATTACTCGCACAGTCGCTGTTCGCGGCGGCCTTGACTTTGACGGGAACAGCCTTGTACGGGCAAATAGAACCCAAGTGTGTCAATGGAAACAACCCCATCACGGGGGAGCGTTGCGCCAACGCTGTCACCTCTGCTGTTCCATTCCTCAGAATTGTGCCCGACGCTCGCGGCGGTGCTATGGGTGATGTTGGCATTGCTACTTCCGTTGATCCTAACGGAATGCACTACAACCCATCAAAATTGGCTTTCGCAGACAAAAACGTATCCATATCTGCCACATATACCCCATGGATGCGCAACCTTGGCCTGAATGATGTCTACCTCGCGTATCTCTCTGGTTACTACCGCTTGGACAAATTTCAAGCGGTGGGTGCTAGCCTTCGCTACTTTTCTTTGGGCGACATCGAGTTTACCGACGAGACGGGCCAATCACTTGGTCAAGGCCGCCCCAATGAGTTTGAATTTACTGGAGCTTATGCCCGGAAGTTGACCGACAAGTTTTCTGCTGCTGTCGGTGCAAAATTTATCTACTCCAATCTGGCTACGGGTCGGGTCGTCGAAGGCAACGAAATCAAGCCAGGCATTGCAGGCGCTGCGGATATTTCCGTGACGTATAAAACGCCCGTCAAAATGGGTGAAAACAAAGGTGAATTCACGTTCGGTACAGCTATCAGCAATATCGGGTCAAAAATCACCTATACCAACTCCGTCAATCGCGACTATATCCCAACCAACTTGGGTGTTGGAGCCGGGCTGAAACTTCAGTTGGATGAATTCAACTCCATCACATTCAGCACTGATTTCAACAAACTGCTTGTCCCAACCCCTCGTCCAGACCTCGGCGATGCGGATGGGAATGGGGTCGTTGACTACAAGGAATACTCGCCGGTACGCGGTATCTTCAAATCTTTTGGCGACGCACCGGGTGGTTTCTCAGAAGAATTAAAAGAAATCACTTTGGGAGTGGGTGCCGAATACTGGTACGATGACCAATTTGCTGTTCGTATCGGTCATTTCCGGGAACACTATTCCAAGGGAAATCGCAAATATTTCAGCGTTGGCCTTGGTGTAAAATATAACATCTTTGGCTTGAACTTCAGCTATCTGGTGCCAACCAGCAACCAACGCAACCCATTGGACAACACACTTCGCTTCTCACTTTTGTTCGACTTTGATGCATTTGAAGGCGACGAATAATAGGTAATATTGTGCTTCGTTTAAAAAGCGAGCTGCCTGATTGGAGGCGGCTCGCTTTTTTTTATGGATAGCCACGAATTGCACGGATTTTCACTAAATCAGCATTTTGTGGCTATACAATCCCTACCCTCCTTACCTTTTTATCTTTCTTTGTAAATGAAATCGTTACTGGCTCTTTTTTGCTTTCTCCTTTCCAATTTTTGCTTTTCTCAAACGTATAATTATTTCGTTCTAGAAAAACTACCGCCTTCCATCAATTCCTCTTATGACGAAATAACACCTGTGCCCAGCCGCGATGGCCGCACCCTGTTTTTCACGCGGTTGGGGTTTCCAGAGTATAATCGGACGCTTTTAATTGACAGCGTAGATATGGCAATTAAACTGCCGCCAGAAAAATACCCCGCTGCTTTAGCCGATGTCTATTCGCAGATAGCCGGAAAACCCATTTACACGCCCGAACGCTCCGCATTCAACCAAGACATCTGGATTGCAACAGGTGACTCCTTTGATTTTACTGCTGTAGAGCACCCGGGCTATCCTTTGAACAATGCCTTGCCCAATAGCATTGTGACCATTACGCCCGACCCCAATGCCTTTTATGCCATCAACCAATTTGAGCGCAATGGAAATATGGATCGGGGATTTTCTATTGTTCGTCGCACATCCGACAGCATCGGTTGGAGCTTTCCAAAGTCCGTAGAAATAACAGATTATTACACCATCACTTCTGATGTAAGTCTGACCATGAGTTTTGATGGAAAAGTCCTGATACTCTCTGCCATCCGTGCAGACTCTCGAGATATGGATTTGTACGTATGTTTCCGAGAAGGCGAAAACAAATGGGGGACGCCGCAGCATCTGGGCAATGTCATAAACTCAGATCGCAGGGAAACCACCCCATACCTTTCAGAAGACAACGAAACCTTATTTTTTTCCTCTGCCCGAAGTGGGGGCGCCGGCGGCAATGATCTCTATACCTCGCGTCGTTTGGATGACTCCTGGAAAAACTGGTCGTCGCCTGCTCTACTTTTTGATCCTATGAATTCCAAGTTTGACGAAAGTCAACCCTATTTCAACATGACCTCGGGGTTTCTTTACTTTACTTCCAAGCGCGAAGGAAACAGTGATATTTATCGAGTGCGAATAGCCCCGCCGCAAGCGACCGAATTAGAAGTGGTGGGGCGGGTTTTAAACAGCAAAACGCGCGAGTTGATCCGTAATGCCCGAGTTTATTACGGAGCATCCGGGGATCCGCACAATGTCTTATTAGCCCCTGATGGAACCTTTCGCTTGAAAATACCCAAGGGGGTAAAGTTTGACCTCACACCTGAAAAAGGCGGTTTTTCTGGCCAAACAGAGGAAGTTCTATTCCGTCGCGACTACTACTACTTTCGTGAACAGTACCTGGATTTACTGCTGGACCCTTTGGAATTAAATGCCAAAATTGAACTTCGACCTATTTTCTTTCAGCAGTCCAAAGCCATTATTCTAGAGGAGTCCTACAGCGAATTGGAACGACTTGCAACCTTACTTTTAGAAAGCCCAAACCTCCACATCCGAATTGAAGGTCATACCGACAACATTGGGAAGGCAGAAGATTTGTATCGTCTTTCAGAAGAAAGGGCTGGTGCCCTTCGCAATTTTTTGATACAAAAGGGTTGTGCGTCATCACGGATTGAAACCAAAGGGCATGGGCCAAAATTTCCGATTAACGATAACAACTCTGAAGAACTTCGATCCAAAAATCGTCGTGTAGAAATCATTGTTACAAAAATTTAAGGGTGCCTGGTGTTAGCGGTGGTTTGCTAAGATTGTCTCTACGGGTAATGTCGGTGAAATATGAATTTTAGCGGTGATGCGGTTCACTGTGCCGTTTCTTTTTGTTCCACGTGGAACACTCCTTTTTTTATCGCCTCTGAAATTGTGGTAGTATGGGAGCCACAAACAATATGCTTGAGCTTCAGCCTGTGGTGGGCTGTTTGACAGGGGAAAAAACCCCACCACCCGGCGCGGGTAAAAGAAAAAAAAAAAGAACAAAAAACGTGAAACAGGTTAGTATATGAATTAGAAAAAAATTGTTT